>JABGRF010000013.1 GCA_018648405.1 Candidatus Scalindua sp. | reverse complement strand
TATCACCATTTTCATTTACAACAGCCATCCTCGTATTTGTCCCTCCTATATCTGCAGCAAGGACATAATTATTTGATATCTTTGTCATATCGCGTCTCAGTTTCTTTTGGATTGCAATCGAGGTTATTAATAGAAGATTTACCTTAACGGTGCTTAAAGGCCAATTCAAGTATAAATTTGCACAAATATCATTATAGTCATTGCTTACACTCAGTAAGTTATCAAAAAAATGGAACTCCCTCTGCTTACTCATAACTTACTGTATTCTCATTCTATTTTGTATATAATGGATCCAGAGTTGTTATTTCAATATTTTCACGATCATGAGCGAACTACAGGATATAACAAAATGGCTTCCTACTACAAAAAAGGAAGTGGAAATGCGTGGCTGGGGAGAGCTTGATGTCATTCTTATTTCCGGTGATGCATACGTTGACCATCCGTCATTTGGACCTGCCGTAATTGGCAGGGTTATCGAAAGTGAAGGATACAGAGTCGCTATTATACCACAACCCAACTGGAAGGACGATCTGCGTGATTTCAAAAAGCTTGGCAAGCCCAGGTTTTTCTTTGGAGTAACGGCTGGCTGCATGGACTCCATGGTAAACCGTTACACAGCTAATAAAAGAATTCGTTCGACAGACGCCTATACTCCCGGAGGGGAATCCGGCTTTCGTCCGGATTATGCAGTTAACACATATTCAAAGATCCTAAAATCAATTTATCCGGATGTCCCTGTTGTAATCGGAGGCATAGAGGCCTCTTTAAGAAGGGTCACACACTATGACTACTGGTCGGACAAACTGGTACCTTCTATTCTTGAAACAAGCGGTGCTGACTTGCTAGTATATGGAATGGGGGAACAACCGCTGAAAGAGATCCTCAAGCTTCTGGAAAAAGGAGTCCCCTTTCATCAACTGACGATGGTAAAGCAGACGGCATATATTCGGGACCAAAGTAAAGATGTTCCAAAGAACAAGAACTGGAAAGATATTACGATTCATTCACATCAGAATTGTCTGGAAGACAAGAAAGCCTTTGCAGCAAATTTCAAACAGGTTGAACAGGAATCAAATAAGGTTATTGCGAACAGAATTATCCAGAATATTGAAGAAAACAACCTGATAATAAATCCTCCTTTTCAAACAATGACAGAAAAGGAGATAGACACTTCATTCGATTTGCCCTATACAAGACTCCCACATCCTAAATACAAGAAACGCGGAACTATACCTGCCCACGAGATGATAAAGTTCTCGATAAACATGCACCGTGGATGCTTTGGAGGATGCAGTTTTTGTACTATTTCAGCACATCAGGGAAAGTTCATTGCAAGCCGTTCACAAAAATCTATTCTGAATGAAGTTGACCAGGTAGTTGATATGCCAGGTTTCAAAGGCTATATTTCTGACCTCGGAGGCCCATCTGCCAACATGTACAAAATGAAGGGTGTGGTACAGGAAACATGTGACAAATGCATCGCGCCTTCATGCATTCATCCTGTAGTCTGCAGCAATCTGGACACAAGCCATTCTCAAATAACAGAAATCTATCGCAAAGTAGATAAGCATCCTAAAGTAAAGAAGGCATTTATCGGAAGCGGAATCCGGCATGATCTACTGACAAAAAGCTATAACAAAAATGCAGATACATCCATCAACGACTACATGGTACAGCTTTTAACCCGCCATGTTTCCGGAAGGCTGAAAGTAGCACCGGAGCATACATCTGCAGATACCCTGAAAATAATGAGAAAACCATCATTTGCTCATTTTAAAGAATTTAAAAAAC
>JABGRF010000324.1 GCA_018648405.1 Candidatus Scalindua sp. | reverse complement strand
GAAGCATTTTTAATATCTGGCTTTGTCTTAATTATTTCAAATGCCGGCCTGATTGTCTGCTGCGTTGTATGGACGGCACCTGCCACTAATCCATCGGCCTCTCCCTTATGTATCATCATTGTGCCATAATAGATTGTATCCTGCATCCGGTCTCTTGCAATATCTATGGTGTAGTGTTTGTGCTTTCTCAGCTCATAATAGGTGTTAACGTAGTCCTCAAAATTTTTTGATTTGTTGGGATTTATGATTTCAATTCCGTTATCCAGTTTCAACCCCAATGTGGCAACTTTTTTCATAATCAGATTCTCATCGCCTAAGAGTATTATATCGGCGATTTCCCTCTCTCTTGCCCATGCCGCAGCTTTTAAGGTCCTGTCATCATTACCTTCCGGAAGAACTATACGTTTTTTTTCTGAACATGCTCTCTCCAATATTTCGTACTTGAATATCTCTGGTGTCTGTTTTCTGATTTTCTCCAGTTTCAGCTTGTCATTTATCTTTTCATAATCGACATGCCGGTATACCAGGGATTTCGCAATATCAATTTTCTGGAAATCATTTGAAGATACGTGGACAACAAGAGAGTCTATTTCGTTTACAGCCTCTATTGTGTTATGTCTTACACTCAAAATTGGAAGTGGTAAATCAGGCAAAGTTCCGATTAATTTCATTATGTTGTCATTAGGGATGAGTTCTCCTGTTAAAACTATTCCAGAAATATTCGGGTAGGAGGGAGAGATCAAGGATGTTATACAGCCGAGAAGTATCTCGTTTCTATCGCCTCCGGTAATGATGAGCTCTCCATCATGTATATATTTCAGGGCATTTTCAAAACCCATAGAGGCAATTACCGTTTTTGCTGCGATGTTTGAAAGATGGTCTTCGCCAAATAAAACTTTGGCATCAAGCCTTCTGGCTATATCGTATAAACGAGGTTTTGGCAAAACCGAGTCACAGGGGACAGTACCTAAATAATCTATTTTTTGTTTCCTAAATACCTTTTTCAGTTCTTGATCGACTTTAGGAAATCTTTCAGGTTCTATCTTGTTAACAATAACACCCAGGAAATCAGAGGAATGTTCATTAAAGGAATCCCTGGCGGTTAAAACATCGGATGATATTTCGTCCATCGATTTACCATACCCATCTTCAATAAGGATAATGCCGGCGTTCAGGTTATTTGCAATGTCTGTGTTGATGTCAAACTCAAATGCGGCCTTCATCCCTATATAATCAGTTCCATCGATGATGACGATGTCTTTATCCTTTTCTACTTTTTCGTAAGATTCCTGCACTTTATGAAAAAAAGTTTCTTGATCATTGTTTATTATGTAATGGTTTAATTCTTTTATGGATACGGGGTTGATGTGTTTTAGATCGTCTTCAATACCGTATATTTCCTTAATCATTATTGATTCTTTATCGTGGATTTCATTTGCCCTGTATTTCTGACCTATGGGCTTGAAATAGCCGACGTTAGTAACCATACCTCTGAAGGCATTGATTAAGCCAAGGCAGATTATGCTCTTTCCGGATTTTGGACCGGTAGAAGCAAGATAGATATTTTTTGCCATGTTCTTTTCCGTTTTTTCAAATTATAGGATTCGCCCATATTGTCATTCTGAGCGACTGGCAGAAGCGAAGAATCTCTTGCTAACGCAACAACAAAGGCTTCGTGAGCTTCTTTTGATCTCTATAAGAGGATTCTTCAGTCGTGCCTCCTTCAGAATAACACGTGTATTAGCAACCCTTACATTTATCCTACATTGGTATCAGTTTGCATCATTGTCAATTAT
>JABGRF010000014.1 GCA_018648405.1 Candidatus Scalindua sp. | reverse complement strand
CACAGGCTTAATCCAAATAAATATAATGAATACGTAAAAAAATACAGAGAAAAAATAGACTATGAGATTACCGATACAAAGAATTACAGTGAACTAGGAAGTGCTTACGCTGAGAAGGGAATGATCGACGATGCGATTAATGCCTATAAAAAGTCAATTGAGATAGAACCGGATAATGCACGTGCGCACTACAGCCTCGGAACGTTGTATTCGATGAAAGGAAAGTATAGTGATGCTGCAGACGAGTTCTGGATGGCAGTAGAAATTAACCCAAAAATGTCAGAGGCCCACTATAATCTTGGTTTGTCCTATTTCAGGCAGGGAATGTTTGATAAGTCCATAACGGAATACCAGACTACGTTAACGCTTCTTCCCAAGACGCAGAAGAGAAAGAGGGCTGGTGTTCATTATAAACTTGGAATGGCTTACGAGGGCAATAAGGTGTTCAATGACGCAATGCACGAATTAGAAAAAGCAATTGAGTTAATGCCTAAAGATGCCAGAATCCACCATCAGCTTAGCGTGGTCTACAAAAAAGCCGGTTTATTCAAAAAAGCGAAGAAGGAAGCAAGGATATATGAGAAATTGAGGAAAGGTAAGAGCCTCCATTGATGATTAATTCAATATACTCGAAAGCCTAGCGAGATTAACATCATTCCTGCACTATCACAAAGTCAACTTCTCTTTTTAGCAGGTCAATTTTTGTAATCTTGACATTGACTACATCTCCAAAGCTATAGACTTTGCCATTTCTCGATCCGATCAGAGAAAGCTTTTTCTTATCAAGTTCGTAGAAATCATCTGTGAGCGTTCTTATATGGACAAGGCCGTCCAGTTGGAACTCGTCAATTTGTACAAAGAGTCCATATTCCTGGATACCGGTAATAATACCTACCATTATCTTGTCTGCATGTTCTTCCATGTGTCTGAGCAGCTTGAGTTTTATTATTTCACGTTCTGCCTCTTGTGCTCTTTTCTCGGTAGCGCAACAATGTTTTGCCCAACCCGTGATTTTCTCATTCCAGGAGGCTTTAACATTTTTGGACTTTAGTTGGCCTTGGAAGAACAGGTCTAGAAGTCGGTGTACAATCAGATCAGGATAACGGCGTATAGGGGATGTAAAGTGCGCGTAGTGTTCCAGTCCAAGCGCAAAATGCGATGTCTCGGTAGTAGAGTACTCGGCTTTCTTCATTGATCTGAGCAGCATCAGGTTAATTATGTAGCTTTCAGGATGGTCAGATATTTCATCAAGAAAAGCCTGTAGCCTTTTTTTGTTAAAGGGGTCTATCCTCTTATTCTTGCAGTTGAAAATAAATTCGGCAAAATCATGCATCTCGTCTTCATCAGGTTCAGGGTGGCTTCTGCATACCGAAGGGAGGTTTTGCTGGTGCATAAATGTAGCTGCCGCCTGATTTGCTGCGATCATAAACTCTTCGATAATTATGTGTGAAATATCTCTTGTAGTCTTCTCTATGGTGTCAATCTTGCCGTCTTTGCCAACCCTTATATTAATCTCCGGTAGGTTCAGCTCAAGCGCTCCCTCTTTCATCCGGTTTTTGTAGAGTAGCTTTGCAAGTTTACTTGCTTCAAGCAGAAGGTTTGTTACGGGGTCCGTGTCATCCTCATCGCTTTCCATTAATACCTTCGTAGCAATATGGTAGGTTAGTCTTTTTTTTACATTTATTACAGAATGCTTGATCTCTGAGCTTATCAGTCTCCCATCATCTGAATAGGTAAAAAATATGCTTTTTGTCAGCCTCTCTTCTCCCTCTTTAAGACTGCAAATACCATTTGATA
>JABGRF010000181.1 GCA_018648405.1 Candidatus Scalindua sp. | reverse complement strand
TCCACGAGTGCTGCCGTTGTGGATCCATTACCGGTTGCATCAAGCTGTACTGTAATGTCTTGAGATACCGCAATTGGATCTACATTATCCTCAACTGTTACATCTGCATCCACAGTGCTGACATTACCATTAACATCGGTTACAGTCAATGTAACTGTGTTTGTACCAACATGGCTGCAGTCAAAATCAGTCTGCGAAACACTCAGAGATGCAATGCTGATAAAATCCTTTCAGGTAGTGCTATAAAATTAACACCTATTTATCTAAAAAAGGAGCATCAAAATACTAAAGAATAATCCGAGTATTTAGCGAAAATGCCATCTTCGTCAGTCATTCGCTATTTGGTTTTACTTCTTTGCGATCTTCACCTTGCTACTGAACCCGTAACCCGCGGCACGAAGCCAACTCAATCGTTTTATCTCTGCGTTCTTAGCGTCTTTGCGAGAGAATATTTTTTAGCTGCTTTATATCTGCATCCAAAATTCTTATCTGTTCCATCTGTGATCTTCGTGCCTTAGTGTGGGAATTGCTTTATCAATAGAAAAACTGTTGTATCCTGTCACTTGTTGTGTATCATAATTTTTGTACTATAAGGATTTTTTCTTTCCAAATGAAATTAATTCAAGCCCTGTTTATTGTTGCGTTTCTTGGAGCCCTCTACCTGACATGGCACTCTTTTGATCAGTTGGATGATCAACGGAAGAGTAATCGTGCCTGGCTGGAAGTGCAGGCACGAGATCTGAATAACCAATTGGTAGCGCGATTGGATGATTGGAAGAATGAACTGGCGAAGAAGACACCCGCTAACGTCGGCCAGTGCCTGACAATGAAAGAAGTAGCAGTCTCTCAGGGAAGTCCGCTCTGGCCTATAAGCCCTTTCACCGGTCTGGATAATATCCCGTATTGGATTAATGGCGATGGAGAGTTTGAAAAAGATAAAATTACTGAGTTTGAATCAGCGCTTTATCATGATAGGCATTTAATCTTACACTGGCTAAGGCTAAAGAGTGAGAATGATTATAATGTAAACAATATTGATGCGTTACTGAATTGGGCAAAAAAGGGAGAAAAGGTCGGAAAGGCATTTATTGATCTTACAGACAGGGTCTATGTACATCCTCTTTTAATAGTGCTGCCGGGAGGTGATCTGATAAGAGGATGGCGAGCTAACGTCATACAGGAAGAGCTGCTTGCCTATAACAACAAATATATAAGGCTTTCAGTAGACAAAACGTCAGGCGATCTCTTAAACCATCAATTCCTGGGAACTAATTTCAACTGGGCACTGACATCTACAGGTAAGGACTTTTTATATCAGGCAAAGGGTAGACGAAGATTGATCCTGTCATCAATTTTGACAATAGGTGTTTTCATCTTTACGATTATCTACTTTTACCGTAATCAGGAAATGCTCGCCCGCCAATCATCATTACGAAAACATATGCTCTCTGATATCTCTCATGAACTGCGAACTCCGGTCACAACAATAAGACTTTATGCTGAAATGCTGCGGGATGGCAAGGTCCAGGAGGAAGAGAAGCAGCAACTCTATTATAATCGTGTAGTCAACGAATCACTCAGACTGGAACGTTTGATTGAAAACGTACTGGATTTCTCACGTATCAGCCAGCATCGCTTGGATCTTAAGCTGAAGAGCCTTAAACTCGAAACTATTCAGCACAGGCTTGAAGAAGTAATTGACTTTCTGGACGAAAACAATAGAGTAGTATTCAGCTGGCAAAATGAGGAACAGATCTCAGCTGATATGGAAGCAGTTATACAGGTTTTCTATAACCTTGTAAGCAATGCCTTAA
>JABGRF010000177.1 GCA_018648405.1 Candidatus Scalindua sp. | reverse complement strand
TTTTTTCCCCTATCTTAAAAGCCGGTGAAGGACAAGTAGGAGAGATAATACAATCTACATTGTTAAAGGCATTTTCAAAATCGCTTTTTATTAGATTTCTAACTTTTGAAGCCTTCAAATAATACGCATCATAAAAACCAGCACTTAAAACGTAGTTACCTAATAAAATCCTCCTTTTTACCTCACTGCCAAACCCTTCCGCTCTCACCCTACTGTACATATCAATTATATTGTCTTCGCTTAACAGACTTCTATGTCCATACCGAACACCGTCATATCTCGCCAGATTTGAGCTGGCCTCAGCAGCTGCTATAATATAGTAAGTGGCCACTGCATATCCACAATGAGGAAGTGACAAATCAACTATTTCAGCACCATTATTTTTATAAATCTCTAACGCAGTTGTTACTGCAGTTCGAATCTCCGGGCTAAGCCCTTCTCCAAAAAACTCTTTTGGAACTCCTATTCTTAAATTACCACTTACGTTATTAACACCAGCTATATAGTCAGGAACTCCCACATTAGCAGACGTCGAGTCATGACCATCATGACCAGAGACTACCCGTAAAAGCAATGCAGCATCAGATACATCTTTCGTTACAGAACCAATCTGATCTAATGAAGACGCAAAAGCAACCAAGCCGTAGCGAGATACCCTTCCATATGTTGGTTTAAAGCCAACGTTTCCACAAAATGAGGATGGCTGCCTTACAGAGCCACCTGTGTCCGACCCTAAAGCCATAAATGCCATATCTGCCGTGACTGCGGCAGCAGAACCACCACCTGACCCTCCAGGAATGCAATCAGTATTCCAGGGGTTTCGCGTAACATGAAAAGCAGAGTTTTCATTTGAAGAACCCATTGCAAATTCATCCAGATTAGTTTTACCAATTATTACCGCATCTTCCTCCTTAATTCTCTTTACTACAAAAGCATCGTAAGGAGGAATAAAATCCTCTAGTATTTTTGATGCGCAAGTGGTTTTCATCCCCGATGTACATATATTGTCTTTTATTGCAACCGGAATACCTGCAAGTAAACCAACTTTGCCACCATTACTAATCTTTTCATCAATCTCTTTTGCCTTTAATAAAGCGCCCTCTTTATCTAAGCAAAGATAAGCCTTAATCGAAGGCTCTTTGAGATCGATGCATTCAAAGAGATCTTCCACTACCTCTTGTGCAGTGATTTCTCGCTTAATTATCTTTTCTTTAATATTGTTTGCACTTAGTTCACGTAATATCAAAACAAATACTCCAAATCAAAACTATTCTGACAAATACAATTTTACTCTATTTTTTCAGTTCATTTTGCAAAAAAACTATAATAATATTCAAAATATTAGGAATAATCAAAAACGAAGTATCTACGAATATGCTTTATACAGGAATTTTACGAATGATAGATTAGAAACTTTATTCTAAGACCTTAGGCACTTTAAAAAAACCATTGGAGCTCGAAGGAGAAAGTTCTAATATTTTTTGGCGTGGAAAAGAAGACTCTTGCTTGTCTTCTCTAAAGATATTTTTTTGGGCTGTTGCGTATGCCATTGGCTGGATACCATCTGTATCTAATTCATTCAATTTTTCGATATAACCCAATATATCAGTTAGCTGCTCTCGAAAAGCACCCTTTTCTACGTCAGTAAGGTTAATTCGAGAAAGACTGGCTACTTGTTCAATCTGTTTTATATCAATATCCATTATAACTCGATAAAGAAAATTGAAGGCAATCAATACTACTTGTTATACGACTTTAACAACCTTACCAGCATTCATACATCTAGTGCAGATTTTGATTCTTTTGATACTTCCGTTAATGTTTGCTCTCATCGTTTGTATATTTGGCTTGAATTTTCTCTTTGTTTTACCAGTAATCTTAAGCCCGACTCCGCCCTTTTTCTTTGGCAGACCCCTACGTTCAAGTTTAAATCCTACAGCCGTTTTTTTACCACATATTTCACAGACACGCGCCATAACAAATCCCTCTCATATAAAGTTAATTATACCTTTTGACAATTTTCACAATATCCCATAATTTGAAATTTATGAGACTCTGCTTTAAATTTATTCTCACTACATACTTCTTCCTGAAATTCCTCAATTCTTTCATCAGTAAACTCTATTATCTTGCCGCATCCGATACAAACAAGATGTTCATGATGATCGTGACCATAAACATGTTCATAATGTGCGTGCTTTTCACCGAAAATTACTTCTCTAAGCAAGCCACTATTAACTAACAGTGCAAGGGTTCTATATATAGTTGCTTTTGAAACCCTTTTATTATTTTTTCTCATATCAATCAACAGCTCTTCGGCCTCAAAATGTCCATGGCACTCAAAAACGTGATTTAATATGGTTTGTCTCTCAGGCGTAAACTTCAAGCCTTTTGACTGTACGTAATCTCTAAACACCTTCTCAACTTCATTCATATACAAATATAATAATATTTTAATATTATGATAATCTTTTATTTAAGTGAAAAATAATATAACAAAGATTCATTATAAATTAAAGAGATATACAACTATTATTAATATACTCCAGATATTTAAGTAAAAAAACCCATCCCATTTGTAAATGGGATGGGTTATTTAAGCCCCCAGCAATACCTACTCTCCCATCGTTGGATAGTACCATCGGCGTAAAAACCTTAACTACCGTGTTCGGAATGGGAACGGGTTTTTTATTTTTACTGTTGTCACTGGGGAAAAATTCGCAATATTAGTAATGAATAACAATTTAAATAAGGATGATCAAGCTTTTCGACAAATTAGTACCAGTTAGCTAAATCCGTTACCGGACTTACACATCTGGCCTATCAATCTCATAATCTTTAAGATGTCTTCCCTCTAATTGCTTAGAGAACGATATCTCATCTTAAAATAGGCTTCACGCTTATATGCTTTCAGCGTTTATCCTTTCCGAACTTAGCTACTCAGCCATGCTGTTAGCACAACAACTGATTCACCATAGGTTCGTCCACCTCGATCCTCTCGTACTAGAGGCAGATTTTCTCAAATATCGTACGCCCACGGAAGATAGGGACCGACCTGTCTCACGACGGTCTAAACCCAGCTCGCGTACCGCTTTAATCTGTGAACTCCAGAACCCTTGGGACCTTCTACAGCCCCAGGATGCGATGAGCCGACATCGAGGTGCCAAACCTCCCCGCCGCTATGAACGCTCGGGGGAGATCAGCCTGTTATCCCCGGAGTACCTTTTATCTGTTGAGCGACGGCCTTTCCACTCAGAAACCGCCGGATCACTAAGCCCTGCTTTCACACCTGCTCGACTTATAGGTCTCGCAGTCAAGCTTCCTTATGCCTTTACACTCTACATACGGTTGCCAACCGTATTGAGGAAGCCTTTGGACTCCTCCGTTACATTTTCGGAGGAGACCGCCCCAGTCAAACTGCCCACTTACCACTGTCAAGAACCCGGATTCACGGAATTCCATTAGAATTTTAACATAATAAGAGTGGTATTTCACCATTGACTCCATCCCAACTTACGTCGAGACTTCCCAGTCTCCCACCTATCCTACACATACTGCATCAAAATTCAATAATAAGCTACAGTAAAGGTTCACGGGGTCTTTCCGTCTTTCCGCGGGTATGTGGCATCTTCACCACAACTACAATTTCGCCGAGTCCCTCGTTGAGACAGCGTTTAGGTCGTTACACGATTCATGCGCGTCGGAAATTACCCGACAAGGAACTTCGCTACCTTAGGACTCTCATAGTTAGAGCCGCCATTCACCAGAGCTTCAGTTCCAAGCTTCTCTCCCGAAGGAAATAACCTATCCCCTTAACTTTCTGGCATCGAGCACGTGTCAGTCTCTATACATCAATTATACATTTTAGCAGAGACCTGTGTTTTTAGTAAACAGTCGCCCAAACCTTCTTCACTGCGACCTTTTTAACCGAAGTTAAAAAGGCACTCCTTATCCCGAAGTTACGGAGTATCTTTGCCGAATTCCTTAACGAGGGTTCTCTCGAGCACCTTGGGATTCTCTCCCTGCCTACCTGTGTCAGTTTTAGTACGGTTGCCAAATCAACTCGCTAACGAGATTATTTCTTGGAGGACACTCCAATTACTTCTAGGCCAAGAGCCAACGTACTCATCTTCGGTATCATATTGCTCCGGATTTGCCTAGAGCGATACCTCCAACTTGAACAAACCATGTCTACTAGGTTTGCTAATCTTTGTGTCCCCGTCATCCCAAGCTCAAACGTCAAGATAGCAGCACAGGAATATTAACCTGTTGTCCATCGTCTACGCCTTTCGGCCTCGACTTAGGTGCCGGCTAACCCTGGGCGGATTTGCCTTCCCCAGGAAACCTTAGGCTTTCGGTGAATAAGATTCTCACTTATATTATCGCTACTTATACCGGCATTCTCACTTCTATTTCGTCCACCTCTCTTTTAAGTAAGGCTTCAACCTAACATAGAACGCTCCCCTACCACCTTAATACTAATATCAAGGTCCATAGTTTCGGTAATGAGCTTTAGTCCCGCTAATTTTCGGCACAAAAGTACTCGGCTAGTAAGCTATTACGCACTTTTTAAATGGTTGCTGCTTCTAAGCCAACATCCTAGCTGTCTTAGCACTTTCACTTCCTTTATCACTTAGCTCATTTTAGGGACCTTAACTAATGATCTGGGCTGTTTCCCTCTTGACTACGGAGCTTATCCCCCATAGTCTGACTCCTATGTCAAATACAGTAGTATTCGGAGTTTGATTGTGTTCGGTAGCCGGGTAGGCCCCAAGACTCAATCAGTATCTCTACCCCCACTGCACGGTTACATAAGGCTAGCCCTAAAGCTATTTCGGGGAGAACCAGCTATCTCCGAGTTTGATTAGACTTTTACTCCTCCCCTCAGTTCATCGCATCACTTTTCAACGTAAACGCGTTCGGACCTCCATTCCGTTTTACCGGAACTTCATCCTGACCAAGGGTAGATCACTCGGTTTCGGGTCTGCTACTTGCTACATTCAGTCGCGCAGTTAGCACTCGCTTTCGCTTTGGCTTCACCCTTTAAAGGCTTAACCTGCAACAAACAGCAACTCGCCGGTTCATTATGCAAAAGGCACGCGGTTACACGAGTTAAAAGAATAAATTCAATTAACATTGTGCTTCCACCGCTTGTAAGTACATGGTTTCAGGTTCTATTTCACTCCCCTAAAAGGGGTTCTTTTCATCTTTCACTCACGCTACTTGTCCACTATCGGTCACCAAAAGTATTTAGCCTTAGGAGGTGGTCCTCCTTAATTCACACCGGTTTTCACGTGACCGGAATTACTCGGGATATTACGAAAAAAAACTTACACCTCTTTCACCTACGGGACTATCACCCTTTATAGTTAAGCTTTCCTGCTTATTCGATTAAAGATATACGTTTTTTTGAACAATCCTTACCTTGTTCATTGTAATTCCCTCGACCCTGACCATACAACACATAAGGGCTATCACATATGGCCAGTTTAGGCTCTTTCCGTTTCGCTCGCCGCTACTAAGGAAATCGATTTTTCTTTCTTTTCCTGAAGGTACTTAGATGTTTCAGTTCCCTTCGTTCCTCTCATTACCCTATTTATTCAGATAACAATGTCGCGGTATTAACCAAAAGAGACACAAGTGTCTCTCACGACAGGTTTCCCAATTCGGAATTCTCCGGATCAAAGCTTGTTTGGCAGCTCACCGAAGCATATCGCAGCCTTCCACGTCCTTCATCAGCTTTTGGTACCAAGACATCCACCATGTACCCTTAATAGCTTGATCATCCAATTTTTCAATTATTTTACATCGCTTAAATTGCGTCTATTGCCAAAGAACAGTTACTACCTACTTACAACTTTACAAAAGAACTTGTGGAGATGAGCGGGATCGAACCGCTAACCTCTGCCTTGCAAAGGCAGCGCTCTCCCAGTTGAGCTACACCCCCCAGTTAAATTCGCTTCATAAACAAAACATAATTCAACATGAGAATGGTGGGCCTAAGTGGATTCGAACCACTGACCTTTCCCTTATCAGGGGAACGCTCTAAACCAACTGAGCTATAGGCCCGAGACCTCTTCCCAAACCTGAAAGGAACTCGCAAGCCTGCCAGTTGGCTCAGCACCCTCCCAACAATCCTAAAAAAACAAATAACAACATAAAAGGCGCCGGATGTACCGACTTCGTTTACTCCATAGAAAGGAGGTGATCCAGCCGCAGGTTCTCCTACGACTACCTTGTTACGACTTAGTCCTCCTCACAAAACACTCCTTCAACATTTTCCTCCAAGTTGCCCTGGTTAGATATAATGTTTTCGGGTGCATCCTGCTTGGGTGGCTTGACGGGCGGTGTGTACAAGGCTCGGGAACATATTCACCGCGGCAATGCTGATCCGCGATTACTAGCGATTCCAACTTCATGGAGGCGAATTTCAGCCTCCAATCCGAACTGAGATCGGCTTTTTAGGATTCGCTTCACCTCTCGGCTTCGCTTCCGTTTGTACCGACCATTGTAGCACGTGTGCAGCCCGGGGCATAAGGGCCATGATGACTTGACGTCATCCCCACCTTCCTCCGTCTTGACGACGGCAGTCTTTCTAGAGTACCCGGCATAACCCGCTGGTAACTAAAAACAAGGGTTTCGCTCGTTAGGGGACTTAACCCAACGTCTCACGACACGAGCTGACGACAGCCATGCAACACCTGTGAAAGTTACGGACTGGATACCGTTCGTTACCCTTTCGGGTTCCTACTTCTAACATGTCAAGCCCCGGTAAGGTTCTTCGCGTTGCATCGAATTAAGCCACATGCTCCACCGCTTGTGCGAGCCCCCGTCAATTCTTTTGAGTTTTAGCCTTGCGGCCGTACTCCCCAGGCGGGGCACTTAATGCGTTAGCTACGGCAGAGAGAACATCGGTAATTCCCTCTACTTAGTGCCCATCGTTTACGGCTAGGACTACCGGGGTATCTAATCCCGTTTGCTCCCCTAGCTTTCGCACACTGAGTGTCAGTAATAGGCCAGAGAATCGCTTTCGCCGCCGGCGTTCCTTCTGATATCTACGCATTTCACCGCTCCACCAGAAGTTCCATTCTCCCCTCCTACACTCAAGACTTGTAGTTTCAGATGCAATTCTTCCGTTGAACAGAAGGCTTTCACATCTGACTTACAAACCCACCTACGTGCTCTTTACGCCCAATAATTCCGAACAACGCTTGCCACCTCTGTATTACCGCGGCTGCTGGCACAGAGTTAGCCGTGGCTTCCTTTGGTGCCTTCGTCAAATAAATGTGGTATTAGCACACTTATATTTCTTAACACCTGACAGAGCTTTACAACCCGAAGGCCTTCCTCACTCACGCGGCGTCGCTTCGTCACCCTTTCGGGCATTGCGAAAGATTCTCGACTGCAGCCTTCCGTAGAAGTCTGGGCAGTGTCTCAGTCCCAGTGTGGCCGACCATCCTCTAAGACCGGCTACCCGTCTTCGCCTTGGTAGGCCATTACCCCACCAACAAGCTGATAGGACATAAACCCCTCTCTAGGCAAAAGGTATTGCTACCCTCCCATTGACTAAAGAAAATTATTCTCTTCAGTATTATTAAGTATTAGCTTCGTTTTCACAAAGTTGTCCTTATCCTAGAGGCAGGTAATCTATGCATTACTCACCCTTGCGCCACTCGGCTTATATCCCGAAGGATATATCCTCGTTCGACTTGCATGCCTAATCCACGCCGCCAGCGTTCGTTCTGAGCCAAGATCAAACCCTTCATAAATTTAATAATGTACTCATTTTACTTCTTTTAACTATTCGCCACTTTTTTCGCGCCGTCGTAACGGCAACAATCAAAGCAACTTATAAGCTATACACCCAACGCTTTTATGTTGTCAATTTTCAAAGAACAAGAAAGACGAGTATAGACGAAAATAGAATATTGTCAACAGAAAATAAAAGATTTAGAAAATAAATTTATTTATACACTTTTATAAGTATCGCCTACAAAAGGCTATACACCCTATACCGCCCAATAATTCCACATTTAAAACAATTATTTTTTACTTTTTACAAGAAAAACTGTCAGCAATAAATGCAATTATCAGACAGCGGACTCATAATCTCTTTAAAAATGCACACTTAAGCCACAATTCAGATAATCCACCTAGCACTAAAACATTAAATTAAAAACCCTTGACTTTTTGTACAAATGTTGTATATTAACAGAAATTTTCTACAACATATAGTAGGAGGAATCATATGCGTTTAGTAATCCAAGAATGTAGACATATCGGTATTCAATTCGGCCTGATTGCACTATTAACAATGGTTTATTTTCTACTCGTAAGGTTAGTTACATAAAATGGATGACAACTTAAGACGCCTAATGGCACAAATTGAGGCAGAACAAGGTCTGCGACACTTAAATGAGATCCTACCACAGTGCGTGGATCTACAAAAGACGCTGGCAATGCTAATGCATAATTTCTATACCTCTCTTTGCAAAGAAGGTTTTACGAAACCACAAGCGCTTGAGATAATCAAAGCGCACGGCACAGGCTTGGACACCAATTTAAACGACGACATGTAATGCTGGATGCTTAGCGCCAGCTTAAACACCAGTTGTCAATTAATATTGTCATGCCCTCAAATGCTTTTCAGTCTTTCCACGCCTAAAAACGGACAAGTCACAATTCCACCTAAGCCTGTTAAATTTGTACAAAATAAGCTACCCAATAGGACACGTCGCTCTTTCATTATCAAAATATGATACCAGCTCCAAAACGCAATTATAAACTCACTATACTTATCACACTTACACTAATATTAGTGAATAATACACTCACAAAAACAAGCTACGCTGCAAATACCGATATGAAAAAATTATTCTGTATAATTCCGATAGGAGACATAGACAAGAGAATCATAGAGCACACACAAACAGAACTCGAAAAAAGGTTTAATGTTTCAGTAGATATTGGAAGACAATTAGATGAACCTATTTATGCGTATCACAAACATAAAAAGCAGTATAATTCAACAAAGATACTAAAAAAAATACACAAATTAAGTCTGACAGGATATGACAGAATATTGGGAATCGTCGATGTTGATTTGTATGTGCCTGAACGTACATTTGTTTTTGGAGGAGCAGATGTAAAAAAGAAAGTATCCGTTATTTCTCTAACAAGGCTCAGACAGAAGTTCTACGATCTACCAGACGATTCTACGCTATTCAAATACAGAACAATTATTGAAGCTGTTCACGAACTTGGACACACATATGGACTCTACCACTGTAAAGATAACAGGTGCGTCATGTTTTTATCAAACACCATAGGCGATACAGATCACAAAGGAGCAGAGTTTTGCAGTAATTGCGAAAATACCCTGGAAGAAAAGAAGACATCTCAAAACAAGAACAAATGACACCTTCGAAGAAAACTAAAAAAGAGACGAAAAACACTCCAAGGTTAACCGCTAAAGATCTCGCAAAAAAACAGAGAGAAATATCAGTCAGTGAGTTCTTCACAAAAAACAGACACTTACTTGGATTTGACAACCCCAGAAAAGCCTTGCTCACAACGATCAAGGAGGGAATCGACAACTCCCTAGACGCATGCGAGGAAGCGAAAATCCTTCCTGACATAAAGGTACAGATAAGCCACATAAAAAAATCTGAAGACAGATTTATAGTTACCATTGAGGACAATGGCCCCGGCATCTTAAAAACACACATACCAAAGATTTTCGGCAAACTACTTTATGGTTCAAAATTCCATACGCTTAAAATGTCCAGAGGGCAGCAGGGAATAGGCATATCCGCGGCAGGCATGTATGGCCAGCTGACAACCGGCAAGCCGATACTGATAACGTCAAAAACTTCACCAAAAGCACCTGCTCACCATTACAGCCTTGTCATTGACACACAGAAGAATGAACCTCGAATTATAAAAGATGAGATAGTCGATTACGAAGCCAAACGAGGCACAAAAGTAGTTATTGAATTAGAGGCGAGATATCAGAAAGGCAGGCAATCTGTCGACGGATACATTGAACAGACATCCTTCGCCAACCCGCATGCTGACATAACCTACATCAACCCCGAAGACAAGGAAATAAGATATCCCAGAGCGTCAAAGGAATTACCTATAGAACCAAAAGAGATTAAACCACATCCCTACGGTATCGAACTTGGAATATTGATAAAGATGCTGCATGACACAAAATCTAAAAATCTCCGTTCCTGCCTTACTAATGATTTCTCCAGGGTAAGCACAAGAGTTGCAAATGATATTTGTGAAAAAGCCGGTTTAAATGGAAAGGCCCGACCTTCAAGGATTGCTGTCCAGGAAGCAGACGCACTTTTCAAGGCCATCAAGCTAACGAAGATCATGAATCCCCCTACAGATTGTATCTCTCCAATTGGAGAAAACGCCATAATAAAAGGACTCAAAAAACAGATCAACGCAGACTTCTTCACATCAAATACGAGACCACCATCTGTATATAGGGGCAACCCATTTCAGATTGAAGTCGGGCTGGCATACGGGGGAGATTTGCCGGAAGAAGGCCTGATAAGGCTGATGAGATTTGCCAATAGAGTCCCTTTGCTGTATCAACAATCCGCGTGTGTCGTTACCGAATCAGCAATAAACACTTCGTGGAGAAATTATGGCCTGTCACAATCTACCGGCGCACTTCCTTCCGGGCCAATACTCCTGATGGTACACCTCGCATCCGTCTGGGTACCTTTTACATCAGAAAGTAAAGAGGCAATTGCGCATTACCCTGAGATTGAAAAAGAGATAAAACTAGCCCTGCAGGAGTGCGGGCGTCACGTATCTACATTTATCAAAAGGAAAAAGAGAGCGGCCGAAGAATTCAAAAAGAAATCGTACATCAAGAAATACATACCTCATATCGGAATAGCGTTAAAGGAAATATTAGACCTAAATGACAAGCAGGAACAAAAAATAATTAATAACC
>JABGRF010000386.1 GCA_018648405.1 Candidatus Scalindua sp. | reverse complement strand
AGGGGAGGCAAGGCGTGGAACATGGCTAACCTGTGGCTTGGGACTAAGGCTGCACCGACCGCTAGTGCAATTATGACGCAGCTTGATGGTATGGTTGCAAATCAACAGCAATTGATGGCAGCCGATGCAATGGAAGCTAAAACTCTTTCAGCCGCACTTATGAATCTGGAATGGATACTGCTTGCAGTCGGTTTAACTATTTCCATAATAATTACTGTATTCCTGCCAAAGAATATAACTCGTCAGATCACAGAGCCGATCAAGAAAGTGGTCATGGAGTTGACATCTGCATTTTCACAACTTTCGGCTGCAGCCGGGCAGATATCTGGATCAAGCCAGAGTCTCTCTGAGGGTTCTTCAGAACAGGCATCCTCTCTGGAGGAGACATCGGCCACTATGGAAGAGATGGCATCCGTTACGAGACAGAATGCCAATAACGCAGGAGAGGCAGCCAAACTCGTTGAAATGTGTAGTATCTCTGCAGATGATGGCAGCAAGGCTGTTGATAAGATGAATACATCGATGGATGATATCAACACGAGTAGTAAGAAGATAGCAGAGATTACGAAGGTAATAGACGGTATTGCATTCCAGACTAACCTCCTTGCGCTGAATGCAGCAGTAGAAGCCGCCAGGGCAGGTGAGCACGGAAAAGGCTTTGCAGTTGTTGCGGAGGAAGTACGCAATCTGGCTCAGCGTAGTGCGAATGCGGCAAAGGACACTACCGATCTGATTGATGATTGTGTCACCAAGGCAGGTGAAGGAGCTACGCTTACTGGTAAATGTAAAGATGCATTACAGGAGATAGTGGTTAATGTAAAGAAGGCGACAGACTTGACAACTGAGATTAACAATGCGTCTACAGAGCAATCTGATGGTATAGATCAGGTGAACAATGCAGTGCAACAGATGGATCAGGTTACACAGCAGAATGCTGCTAATGCAGAGGAGGCGGCGTCTGCCAGTGAGGAGATGATGGCACAGGCACAATCATTGAAGGAGCAGGTTGATGTTTTGTCGAAACTGGTAGGTTACAACGTTGAAGAAGAATTACAAAGCAGCCGGAATAGTAGCTCTCAAACCTATCATGAGCAATATCAGCCTTCAGCGGTAAGATCAAACGGTAACGGTAATGGTAAAAGTTTTAAAAGCACTCCTTCCAATGCCGAGCTTGAGGCAGCAATTCCGATGGGAGAAAACAGGATTATTGAACAGAATGACAGTATGAGTGACTTTTAGTCACAGGTCTGCATGAAACGGATGAAAATCTGTTTGATGTAGATAATGCCCCTCACTCTCTTTCCCATTCCAGAGTGGGGGGCATCAATTGGAAAGTAAACTAGAATAAGTACAAAACTTTCTTATTGTAAATTTCTGACAATTCGTTTCAAAAATATAAATAAGATAAAGGAGAGATAAAATGGAAGCTGTAGCAGATAAGAAAAATCAGGATCAAGAGGGAAAGTATCTGACGTTTGTTTTAGGTAGTGAAGAGTACGGTATTGCAATACTTAGAGTCAGGGAGATTATTGGCCTTATGGATATTACAACCGTACCTCAGACACCGGAATATATGAAAGGTGTTATCAACCTGAGAGGGAAGGTTATTCCTGTAATAGACCTGAGATTGAAGTTTTCAATGCAGGAAGAGGAACATACCCAGGAAACATGTGTAATTGTTACAGAAGTTAATAGTACATCAATAGGGATTATTGTTGATAGTGTATCTGAAGTGCTGGATATAAAAAGTGGAGAGATAGAAGATACACCAAGTTTCGGGCAGGGGATAGACACTGACTTTATAATGGGTCTAGGCAAGGTAAAAGAAAAGATCGTAATTATGCTGGATATTGAAGAGGTTCTGTCCTCTGAAGATTTAGAGATAGCTAAACAGCACGAGGACACATAACCATAAGAGATATTTATAACAATTAACAATTTTATTTTAATAATTGAGGAGATTAAAAGTATGAAGATGGGGATGGGTACAAAGGTAATTATTCTGTTTTTAGTAGCCGGCTTAGTACCACTTGGTGTAATAGGGGTTCTCAGTAACCACTCATCCAGTAAGGCACTAAAACAGCAGGCATTTAATCAACTGGTTTCTGTAAGAGAAACAAAGAAGAAACAGATAGAGGACTATTTCTCTACTATCAGAAAGCAGGTGCGTACATTTTCCGGAAACGGGATGGTTGTAGACGCAATGAAAGGTTTCAAGACTGCATTTAAAGATGTAAGAAAAGAGAATGATATAACAGACGCAAAGTTGGAAGAATATAGTACCGCTTTGAAGACATACTATACGAGTGATTTTACTAATGAATATAAACAGCAAAATAACGGACAGGGAGCTGATGCAGTTGGTTATTTTAACCAGCTTGATGCTGATTCCCTGGCGTTGCAGTATTACTATATAAAAGCAAATTATAATCAACTGGGTGAAAAACATAATCTGGACGCTGCTGATGAGAAATCTTCTTACAGTAAACTCCACGCCAAATACCATCCTGCTATCAGGGATTTCCTGGAACAGTTCGGTTACTATGACATATTCCTTGTTGATCCTGAGAGTGGAGACATAGTCTACTCTGTTTACAAGGAGCTGGATTACACTACATCTCTAAAAGACGGTCCTTACGCAAGTACAAATTTTGGTGAGGTCTTCCGTGATGCAAACAATAGTAGTGATCCTAATTATGTAAAGATGATTGATTTTGAGCCTTACTCACCATCATACGAAGGAGCTGCGAGTTTTATTGCATCACCTATATTTGATGGTTCTGAAAAAGTGGGAGTTTTGCTGTTCCAGATGCCGATTGATGCGATTAACGCTGTTATGACATCTGATAGTGACTGGAAGAATGTTGGACTTGGTGATAGTGGAGAGACATATCTTATAGGTCACGATCTTGCCATGAGGAGTCAGTCACGTTTTCTCATTGAAGATAAAGATGGCTATAATGCGCTGATGAAGGGTCTGGGCACTGATCAAGACGTACTGGACAAGATTAATGCAAAGGACAGTACAATACTTCTTCAGAAGGTTGAGACTAAGGGGACACGGGCAGCTATTGCAGGGAATACCAATGTAGAGATTTTTCCTGATTATCGTAACGTTCCCGTTCTCAGCGCCTACTCACCGGTAGGTATTGAAGATGTGGAATGGGCTATAATGTCAGAAATAGATGAAGCAGAGGCACTCAGTGCTGTAGCAGTATTAAAAGCAAATATGTTTAAATTAGCAGGCGGAATGTTGGTTCTTATTGTAGGAATAGGCTACCTGGTTACGAGGATCACCGGTAATGTTACTAATGTGATCAAGGACATGATTGAAAGTCTTACGGATTGTTCATCGCAGATAGCATCAGCATCAGGGCAGGTATCGTCATCAAGTCAGAGCCTTGCAGAGGGTTCTTCAGAACAGGCATCCTCGCTAGAGGAGACATCGGCTTCTATGGAAGAGATGTCGGCAGTAACAAAGCAGAATGCGGCTAATGCTGAGGAAGCAGCCAAGCTGGTAGACATGTGCAGTGTTTCTGCAGAGACTGGTAATAGTACGGTTGAAGAGATGAACACTGCTATGGGCGAGATAAATACTGGTAGTAAGAAGATAGCGGAGATTACTAAGGTGATAGACGGTATAGCATTCCAGACTAATCTTCTGGCGCTTAATGCGGCTGTAGAGGCGGCAAGAGCAGGAGAGCATGGTAAGGGTTTTGCCGTAGTTGCCGAAGAGGTGAGAAATCTTGCACAGAGGAGTGCTGCTGCTGCGAAAGACACAACTGATCTTATAGAAGACGGTCTATCAAAGGCTGACAATGGAGCGAAGCTTGCGAGTAAGTGCGGTGACGCTTTAGAGGACATTGTGAAGAATGTCATGAAAGCAACTGACCTGACGAAGGAGATAAAGAATGCATCGGTGGAGCAGTCAGAGGGAATAGGTCAGGTGAACAACGCAATACAGCAGATGGATCAGATAACACAGCAGAACGCGGCTAGTGCAGAAGAGACAGCATCTGCGAGTGAAGAGATGTCTGCTCAGACGGAAAATCTAATGGATCAGATTAAGACTCTGGCATTACTGGTTGGAGGTACAGGTGATGGAGTAGCTCATGCTATTGATGAGGGATCAATCAGGAGTACATCTTCTCAAAATGTTCCAAGAGCCAGGAAAGTGGAACAGGTACGCAATGTTAAGCCGAATGGTAATGGTTATGGTAAAAAGAATAGAGACCTTGACGCTGTGATTCCAATGGGTGAAAACAGGATTATTGAACACAATGAAAACATAAGTGATTTTTAGTGATGATTTTGAGATAAAATAGTTATTCACAGTATTATGTGTGCATAGCAGTTAGCAGGTATTATTTGTTAAGTTCCTCATCCAAATTGACCCTCCTGTGGGTGCGGAATAGTTTTTGATAAGCCCCGGTTTGATCCCCGCACGGATCTACCGGGCTTGTTGAAACAAAAAGGTTTTTCTATCAATTTATATTGAATATTCAGAGATATAATGTTATTCTGTAAACGTAGATTTAGCAGCAATTGACGGGAGTCAATTGTTACAATTTAAAACTAATAATGGCCTACAAGCGATTGTGGGCCGCCTTAGCGGGCAGAGCATCAGTCCTCTGTAAGTTGAAGGCGCAATCGAAAATTTCTCTTTTTGAGACGTATTTCGATTGCGCCTTTTTTTTTTGGTCTGAACTTATCTAACTGTTTTCATAAATGAATAATTTGAAGGATAAACTACAGATGAAAAACGGTAAAATCCTGGTGATGGATGATAGTGCAGATATAAGATTTATATTCACAAAAATGCTGAATAGACTTGGGTATGAGGTAGAGATTGCCAGAGATGGCAGTGAGGCAATATTACAATTCAAGAACGCAATTGAGGTAGAGAATCCTTTTGATGCCGTAATAATGGATTTGAAAATAGCTGACGGGATGGGAGGAGAGGAGGCAATAAAATTATTATTAGAATTAGATCCAGAAGCAAAAATAATTTTATGTAGTGGCAGTGTCACAGATGTGGTGATGATTGGATACAGGGAGTACGGTATAAGTGCTGTTATTCGTAAGCCATTTAAGATGGTCGATTTGGTTAATGCATTACAGATAGTGAATTCAGATAGTAGTAAACAAGTGAATGCGCAATAAATAAAACTTGTTGTATGGCGGGATCATATTTTTTTGAAATCTAAGTACAGTATGAATGTAAACTATCAGTTATACAGTATTTGTCATTCTGTTTTTATAAAGGAGGAAATAAGATATGTTTGATATGGAAGATGTTGGAAAAGAGCATGATAGAGAGAATATTGTCCGTGATCTTATGGATGCTGTGCAAAGCATGACTACATGTGAAAATGATGTTAAGGAAGCAACTGAGAAGATAGAAAAGTCGTTTGGTGTACAGGGAACGATAGGAGAGGATCATAAGTCTCTCTTGTTGACTAAGATAGAGGGTCTTAAAAGGTTGGCAGGGTTGTATAGGGTAGCATCAGAAAAGTATGAATGTGCGGCGGAGAGAGTTGCTGGTGGTGTTTCGG
Source organism: Candidatus Scalindua sp. (assembly GCA_018648405.1). Classification (GTDB taxonomy): domain Bacteria; phylum Planctomycetota; class Brocadiia; order Brocadiales; family Scalinduaceae; genus Scalindua. The sequence goes on along the minus strand of JABGRF010000386.1, from coordinate 5,432 downwards.
AGGAAGAGGTGCTGGCAGAATTGCTTCCGTATAACATTTCCTTAAATGATCAGATGAGTTCTGAAATAAATTGTTATGAAAAAATCCTAATCATGCTTAAAGCTTAATTGAATATGTGTCGCATAATGTATTAGTAATTAAGTTATATCTTTTTGCTTTTAATATCCGGAGTCAAAGAAAATGATTAAATGGGAAAACAGATTTAGTGTTAATGTGTCAATAATTGATGAACAGCACAAGTTTTTCATATTGATAATGAACAAGGTTGTTGTTGCAAAAAATGAAGAGAATAAACACGAAAAAATTTCAGATGCATTAAATGAGATGACAGCGTACGCCCTTTCTCATTTTAAGTCTGAGGAAGCATATATGTTAGACCTTGACTATCCTGAATACCAGCAACACAAAGAAGAACATAAAGAATTCTTAAAGACAACTGTAGGCTTTTGTAGAAGAGTTATGAACAAAGAGAATAATATTATTGATGATTTGTGCGAATTCCTGGAACAGTGGCTTGTAGAACATATACAGGGAACAGATAAAAGATTTACTGAATGTTTCAATGAAAATGGAATTGTTTAAATGTCCAGAAGTGTCATTCCGGATTTACAGACTATATCACAATTGTCATTCCTGTTTAAGAGATTACGGGAAAGATATTTTGTGTTTGTAGCTTTTGTCGTTATGGCTTCTGCCTTTTATGGTGGACCGACTCAAACCTGAAGGTTTGAGTTACATTCGTAACTCAAGGCTTCAGCCTTGATTAATTCCTTAAGTAGTTTCTGTTACGGAGTACGTTTTGTCATCCTGAACTCGTTTCAGGATCCCTTTACATATCGATACGTATAGATTCTAAATAAATGAAGATAAATAATAAAATACTGTTCTGGTTTCTTGTAATTGCAATAATACCGACAGGAATTACAGGTTTTTTTGCTTATTTAATAGGTCAGGAGACACTGAAGAAATATGTATACAATCAACTCTCAACAACTGCTGATGGCGTTCATAGCAGGATACATGAGTTTCTTGAAATAAAAAGGGAAAGAATAGTAGATTTTAGTTCTGATGGATTTATAAGAGACAGTGCTGAAGAGATAGGTTATTACGGAGACATAAGAAACAGGGCGTATGAACTGAGTAATCATTTATCAGGAAACAAAATGCCACTTGATTCTGATATCCTGGAAACATTTGTTACGGATATGTATGGCGTTATAGTGGCTTCCTCTACTCAGCAACATATTGGACTAAATAGACCGGAAGAAGATTATTTTACAGGTGCAAAAAGAAAAGGTATTCATGTAACTGATCTGCATCAATCTATTGATTCAGATGAGCTTGTAATAGAGGTGTCACGGCTCCTAAGCAGTAGAAAAGAAGGAGTGAATCGACCTGTAGGCATAATAGTTAACAGGATTAAGGGCTCCTCTATTGCTGGCTTATTGGTAAAAGGCATAGGTAATGATGATGAATATTTTGTGCCAGATTCAAAATTGGTAACCTATGTTGTTAACAGGGAAAATCAAATTATAGCCGGTTCAAATGTCCAAAATGGAAAAATGCCGCAGATGGAAATTCACACTGAGCCAATAATTAAATTTAATGAAACGGGAGAAGAGATTATTGGTGTCTATCAGGACAACCTGGGCAATAGGGTTTTTGGTGTATCAATATATGATCCACATATGGATTGGTTAATCATTGTTGAAGAAGATGTAGATATAGTATTTGCTGACATGAAATATTTACGCAACTTTGTCATTACAATGGCATTTATCACAATTTGTGTCGTTAGCCTCCTTGCCATCTGCATCTCAAGAACTCTTACTTCTCCAATTAAGAGTCTTCTGGAAGGTACAAAAAAACTTGGAGAAGGAGTGTTAGGTCACAGAATAAATATTGTGCACAAAGATGAGGTTGGTGAATTGGCAGATTCATTTAACACGATGGCAGATTCTATTCAGGAGAGGACAAATTCTCTAAACAAGACGAAAGATTATATGGAGAATATTCTTGATAATACACAGGATATGGTCATAACGACTGATACTGCTGGATGTGTTGTCGAGTTCAACACCGGTGCGGAGCAGATACTTGGATATACGAGGAGAGAAGTAGTTGGCAGATCCGCGGAGATGTTCTATTTGGATAGACATATAAAGAGGAAATTGATAGAAAAAATTAAGAACAACGGCGCAGTCAAGAATTATGAAACAAAACTCAGGACAAAACAAGGTAGCGATTTACACATGGTAATCACCGTCTCGCAATTGAAAGATAACTCAGGAGATATTATTGGTGCTGTTGAAGTCGGAAAGGATATTACTGAAAAAAATAGAAGGGATGAGGAGCTGGCAAAAACTAATAAGAAGCTTGAATCAGAAATTATAGAACGCAAGATTGTAGAGATTGAGCTGAATGCGGCAAAAGAGTCTGCAGAAGGGGCCAACAGGGCTAAGAGTGAATTCCTGGCCAATATGAGCCACGAGGTGCGTACGCCAATGAGCGGTGTAATAGGTATGACAGATCTGTTGTTGGATACTCATTTGACACCGGAACAGTACGAATATGCAGATACAATTCGTTCAAGTGCTGACTCTCTTCTTAACATTATAAATGACATACTGGATTTCTCTAAAATAGAAGCTGGTAAACTGGTGATGGAGGATATTGACTTTGAGTTACACGTTACAGTGGATAGCCTTTTAGATGTATTCGCCGTTAAGGCTGATGAGAAGGAGCTAGAGTTTTCCTGTTTTATTGAGCAAGGAGCATCGACTCTCTTACGAGGAGATCCTGGCAGGCTCAGGCAGATTCTTATTAATTTTGTAAGTAATGCCATTAAATTTACTAAATACGGTCAAGTAGATCTCAGTGTAAGCCAGATCAGAGAAACAGATTCGCATACTACTTTACAGTTTACTGTTCGTGACACAGGAATTGGCATTCCTGCCGATCGCGTTAAAAGACTGTTTCAGTCGTTTACCCAGGTAGATTCATCTACTACAAGAGAGTACGGCGGGACTGGATTGGGATTGGCGATTTCAAAACAGATTTCTGAATTAATGGGTGGCCAGATCGGTGTAGATAGCGAGGAGGGCAAAGGCTCAACATTCTGGTTCACTGTAGAGCTTGAGAAGCAGCCTTTTGACAGACAAGAGACGATTGAACTGGGTGGAATCGATAGTATGAGAGTGTTGGTAGTTGATGATAACCGAGCGAAGCGTCATGTGCTGAGAAGGTTTCTAGAATCCTGGCGTTGTCGTGTTGAAGAGGCTGGTTCGGCAGTGGAGGCGATGAAGATGCTTCGCGCTAATAGTAATGGTATCAATCAATTTAAGGTTGTTCTGATCGATTATTGCATGCCTGAGATGGACGGAGAGTCACTTGGTAAGGAGATCAAGGCGGATTCACGACTTAAAGACTTGGCACTTGTGATGCTAACCTCTTCTGGTCAGCGTGGAGATGCTGACCGTCTGAGAAACCTTGGATTTGCGGCATTTCTACCAAGGCCGATCAAACAGTCACAACTGTTTGACTGTCTTCAGATCATTACCGGTAAAAGAGTAATGATAGAAAAAAATTCTGCCGGACAGATAGTTACACGTTATTCTATATCAGAGGATCGTAAGCGGCGAGCCAGAATATTGCTGGCCGAGGATAGTATTATTAATCAGAAAATAGCTTTACATATTCTGGAAAAGAAACTTGGGTTCCATGCCGATGTCGTTAATAATGGCAGGGAGGCTATCGATTCTCTGAAAAGAACTGATTACGACATGATTCTAATGGATTGCCAGATGCCCGAAATGGATGGTTATGAGGCAACGCAGATCATCCGTGATTCGCTTTCAACCGTACGGAATCATAACATTCCTATAATTGCCATGACTGCTAATGCCATGAATGGTGATCGTGAAAAGTGTATTGATGCCGGGATGGACGATTATGTTAGCAAGCCTATCAGTGTAAACAAACTCTTCGAATCAATTGAACGCCATCTGCCTGAGGAACTCATGTGTAAAGTTAAAGCGTAAATATTATTCTGATTCCTGCTTCTTTTTAATGAAAAGGAGAAAAAATGCCGGAAGAGAAAAGTATTATACTTGTAGAAGATGACCCTGATCATGCTGAATTAATTATTGCTGCTTTTGTAGATCAGGGTATTGAACAGAATATTGTTCTGGTGCGGGATGGACAGGCCGCCATAGATTATTTTCGGGAAATGGAGTTAGAATGCAGAGGTGTGTTGGATGACAAGATCACTATGATTTTATTAGATCTTAATCTGCCTAAAATATGTGGAATGGACGTAATAAAGTTTATAAGGAAGCAGTCAGGATATAGGCATATTCCTATGGTAGTGATGTCAACAAGTTCTGATATAAATACAATCGACGAATCGTATGAGAATGGTGCTGACCACTATGTTACAAAACCCATCTCTTATGACGAATTTGTAGCAAGCCTGGAAACATTGAAAGTATATTGTTGAGTTTTATTTCATACCCAATATCTGCAGGAACTCCTGGAACCATCTCAAAATATATGGTTTAAGACACAGCCCACCGTTGTTGGTCGTTAACACGCAAGACTCTAATATCACAAGGTCTAAATCTCATTTCTATACCATCCTGAATACTCTCTCACTTTAATATTGCATTAATACTGTAATAAAATTATAATTGTCTCCAGTATGAAGTTATTCAAAAGTACTAAGTAAGTATGTGAAAAGGAAATCTATATATTTTTAATCCAATAAGAGGGTCTGGGGGGGGGAACTATTCCTGTTCCTGAATTATAATGAAACATCACAATATAAACATTCTCATAATCGATGATGACAAAGATATCTGCGAATCCTTAAAGAAAGTATTTGCTCTTGATGGTTATAAAGTTAAAACGATATCAAATCCAAAAACAGCACTCTGTGAGTTAGAGAAAAACATATATCATCTTATTATCCTCGATCTCAAGATGCCTGAAATAAGAGGAGAAGAGCTGTTAAGTGAAATCAGAAAGATTGATGAGGATATATCTGTTATTGTCCTCACCGCTTATCCCTCCGTTGATTCAGCGGTAGAGGCACTGCAGAATCAAGTCTTTGACTACATCAAAAAACCGTTTAAGAATAATGAGCTCAGAGACAAAGTAAGAAGAGCCTTGAGGTCAAAGAGTCTGATTCTTGAACCCGATGAAGAGCTGAATATCAAAATAGGGCATAGGGTGAGAGAGTTCAGGAGTAAAAAAGGGCTTACATTGAAGCAACTTGCGGAGAGGACAGGCCTCTCTGTAAGTCTGATATCGCAGATAGAACGTGCAGAAAGTGCAGCGTCAATATCAACATTAAACAAGGTTGTAACTGCCCTGAATGTAAAACTGACTGTTTTGTTCCAGGATATTTGAGGGGAGTCAATTGTTTCGCCATG
>JABGRF010000015.1 GCA_018648405.1 Candidatus Scalindua sp. | reverse complement strand
TAATCATTTCGGGAATATATAGGGATAAATGGCATAATGCCCATTAATTTAACTATTAAATACTGCTAGTCTGTAAAATTAACTAAATATTACCAAAAAATGTATAAATAGCTACCAATGAGATACTTGCGCTCTTAATTTGTATGTGATAAAATGTTGCAGCCATTGCTGTTGTATAATTTGCAGTATTTTATTACTGCTTCCTAACACGTTATATTATTGAAGGTTATTATAAAAACATAATAGTAATTAGTAAAACGGATAAACTACAATTATTAAATTTGAAATCTGTTTGTAGTTTTGTCTGCATTTGAGAAAACTGTTCTAAAAATTAAATCAAATAGTGTCTTCGTGACACATTATTATAAATAACATTATGGCAACCAAAACTACGAAAACATTTCGTCATTGCACCGGTGAAAATTATGAAATCAGTATATTCATATGTAGAGGAAGACAAAAAGCACACTACCCAAAATGTCCTGAATGTGAGTTCAGGACTACAACTGAAGAGATTCCTCCAATACCTGTAAAAAAAGAGATAGCAAAGCCGCCATTACAAACCCAAACAAACACCGGTTCGATCATGATTAATAGTGAACCTCCTTCAGCTGTTATATATTTGGATGATGATAATATAGGTGTAACCCCCGCCATAATAACTCAGCTTCCTCCCGGTAAGTATAAGATTAAGATCACGATGAATGGGTATGCTACATGGAGTCAGAGTGTTGATGTTAAGGCAAATAAAGAGACGTCCTTAACAGCCGTACTTCAAGGAAGGGATTGCTCAGTTGCGATAGAGAGTAAACCGTCACATGCAGATATTTTCATTGATGGCAATAACGTAGGGATGACTCCAATAACTTTAGATAATATAAAAACCGGAAGACATCTTTTTGAAATTAAGCTTGAGGGGTATGAAACATGGAGTAGAGAAGTAGATGTGGAATCAGAAAAGGAGACATCTTTAAAGGTAGAACTTACGACGACACATGGAACTATCACCTTAAGCAGTGAACCAACATCAGCAAAAATATTTTTAGATGGAAATGAGGTTGGCACCACTCCAGCAAGCTTAAGGTCGGTTCCGCAAGGCACACACCAGGTAGAAGTCAGCATGGATGGGTACAGTGTCTGGGAAAAGAGTGTGGAAGTTAAACCCGGTAAGGAGACTATAGTAACTGCAATATTACAAACAAATATGGGTTCCGCCAGCATTAAGAGCAAACCGGACAATGCCAGTATCTCTTTGGATGGCAAACATTTCGGTACAACTCCTGCAAATATACCGTCTATAAATCAAGGCACTCATGAGATAACAGTAGAGATGAACAATTATGACGTTTGGAATGAGACTGTAAATATTGAGGCAGGTAAAGAGAGTGTCATAAATGCTGTGCTTCAAAGAAGTACAGGATCTTTAATGGTAGAGAGTGATCCAGTGAATGCAATGATCTTCGTAGATGGTAAAGAGATTGGTCAAACTCCCGAAATTGTAATGTCCAGTGCCAAAGGAACACATACCGTAGAAGTTAGAATGGAAGGCTATGACCTCTGGAATGAAAGTGTAGAAATCATTCCGGGAACGGAGAAATCCTTAAAAGCAATTCTGCAAGTAAAGACTGGGTCTCTCAATATTGATAGTAAACCACCAGGTGGAACTGTTTTATTAGACGGAGATGAGACCGGTAAAGCTCCTGTAAACCTGAAAGGGTTAAAACTAGGTACTCACACGATGGAAGTCAGGATGGATGGGTACGAAACATGGTCTGATAGCGTCATAATTAGTGCTGATAAAGAAAACAGATTAACTGCTG
>JABGRF010000016.1 GCA_018648405.1 Candidatus Scalindua sp. | reverse complement strand
CAAACGTACCATACACACCATCATCCTGAACCACTGAACGCAGAACATTGGCTGGAAATTTTACGGTACGACCATCAGTTGCCCTCGCAACAACCGAATTAACTATACCCTCATAATACTCACTAAGTTGGCAAGAAGAGATATTAAGAACAACACGCATACGCTGATACATCTGGAATCCTCTGGATTAATACAGAAAAAGCTGAATTATAGTCTTATCAGGCAAAGGCTTTTCTAAAGAGATTCGCCCATGATTGCGGTATGGTACGTGAATGGCATCTAAGAGGAACAAATAATGCGGAAGGGGGGATTCGAACCCCCACCCTCTTGCGAGGACTAGGTCCTTAACCTAGCGCGTCTGCCAACTCCGCCACTCCCGCCTGAGAAAAGACCATTGTAATCCCATATAAAAAAAAGTCAAATATGTTTCTGGACAATTTAAGAAGTTTGGTATAAAAAATAACGAGAGCTGAACTATATAATGGAGCTAAATGCTCATACTCACAAGAATTCCCGGATAGAGCTTTTAGATCGAAGGAGGCAAAAAAATGGTAGTTAATTTCACTGTTGTGCCAATAGGTAAAGATAGTAGTCTAAGTGCAAAAGTAGCAGAGGTATTAAAAATCATCAGTGACAGTGGTATAAGCTATAAACTGCATTCAATGGGGACTATATTGGAAGGTGAGTGGGATGAAATAATGAGACTCATTAAGAAGTGTCATAAGAAAATACTCAAGGATTCGGACCGCGTATTGACCACTATCACAATAGATGATCGCAAAGGAAGAACCGACCGAATCGCCGGTAAGGTCAAGTCTGTGGAAGAAAAACTGGGCAAGAAACTAAAAACTTAAACTTGTTACTAAATTTTCTTTTGACAGATTCAGTAAACAAAATTATATTGTAACCTTCTTGTTCTTTAAGCGTTTCAAATCGAATGACTTTTTCCTTCGTGCGGCTGGACACACCCTTTCGGTTGAGTAACTTACGAGAAATCCAAGTACACCTATTGGATGATAAATTAACGTCTGCCCAAACGGACGGTTATTATAAAATTAGAAAACAAAATTACTTAATATATAGGATATACATAAAATGCAATCAGTACCAAAAAAGATTTTCTTCACAAAAGGAGTAGGCAGGCATAAAGAGAAACTACAATCTCTGGAACTTGCTCTCAGGAAGGCCGGTATAGAGAAATGTAATCTCGTCAGGGTGTCAAGTATCTTCCCTCCAAATTGCAAGATTGTATCAAGGGCGCAGGGTGTTAAGCTTCTTGAACCGGGCCAGATAGTTTTTTGCGTAATGAGTACTAATGAAACTAATGAGCCGCATAGAATGATATCGGCATCAGTTGGCCTGGCAGTACCTGCCGAACCGAACCATTACGGATACCTGAGTGAACATCACGCAAATGGTGAAACTGACGAAACATCCGGTGACTATTCTGAAGACCTGGCAGCGTCAATGCTTGCCAGCACGCTAGGCATTGAATTCGATCCGGAAAAAAATTACGACGAGCGGAAAGAGATCTATCGTATGAGCGGTAAAATAGTAACGTCAAGAAGCACCACTCAATCGGCGAGAGGTGACAAGAGTGGTTTATGGTCTACAGTTGTATCCGCCGCTGTATTCGTTCCATAACCTTAAGCCTGCAACAAACCAGACAGGTAACTTTGCACTTAATAAAGGAATTCTCTTATGATCAAGAAAATCCCCGGAAACATTATTGCACCAAAAGGTTTCAAAACCGGTTCTGTACACTGCGGTCTGAAAAGAGATAAGAGAAACCATGATATCGGTATCATTTTCTCAGAACAGCC
>JABGRF010000194.1 GCA_018648405.1 Candidatus Scalindua sp. | reverse complement strand
TTAATAATGAATATTCTCGTTCCGTTAGTTTTTAGCAGCTTCAGGGAAATTGTCAGACAGCCTTTCTACTATATTATTTTTCTTTCAGGTTGCTTTATCATTTTGATCTCTTTTGCGTTTGCTTTTTTCGCATTTGGAGAAGAGGCAAGGATGATAAGAGATATGGCAATTTCAACGATAACGCTTGGCGGTCTGCTGACCGGATGCATGGCTTCTTCTATCCTGGTTGCTGCTGAATTTGAAAGGCAGACGGTATTAGCGGTACTGTGCAAACCAGTGTCCAGGGTATATTTCATTTTAGGAAAATATCTGGGGATTTTGGCGGCAACTTGTCTGCTGGTTTTTTCTCAAGGCCTTGTGTTGGAGGTTGCGTTAATAATTAGAAATTATGGCACTTTTCAGAATGGAGTAACAAATTTATCGAGTATGATCGATTTCGTCTGTATCCTGGGTATCTGTTTCTCTCTATTGCAAATATTAATCCTGACTGCGATCTCTCTTGTTTTGTCGCTCTATCTTAATACAATAGCAAATTTGACTATATGCCTGTTTTTCTTTATTTTCTGTAATACTTTCAGTTATATTCTGCCCATTCACAGTCTTCGCCACGAAGGTGTAAATATTTTGACAGCAGTATGTTACGCAGTTTTTCCAAATTTTCAAACCCTGAATATGGTAGTCATAAATGATGTCGTTGCTGCCACTTCATCACCTTGGCAAGCAAGCCACATAGTACAGTATATTGTATGTGGAACTGTACACAGTACAATATATTGTACTGCAGTTGTGTGGCTGGCTGTTTTTCTTTTCAAGAGAAAAGAGATTGCTTGAAATTCTCTTTTCTCCGTATCAGATATTAAATAGGCACGATCTAATTGACATTTTTTCAGATTTTGTTTATATATAGGTTTGCCGGAAAATTATCAATAGTTGAGGGATTAACTACCCCATTTCCACTCTTTACCCTTTCTGAACGGGTTGTTCAGGCGGGAAGGTGAGGAAATTGGGTAGCTGGAAACCGATAAGTATCCCTCAAATTATAGAGAATTTTGTTTTTTTATTTTTAACAAACAATTAAGTGAAGCGTAGGAAGGTAAATTATAATGACAGTCGAAAAGATGGAGTTTAAGACGGAAGTAAAGCAGATCCTCGATTTAATGGTCCACTCTCTTTATTCACAGAAAGAGATTTTTCTTAGAGAGCTTATCTCAAATGCGTCTGATGCTATTGACAAGGCGCATTTTGAGTCTTTAACAAATAAAGAAATTCTTGAAGGTGAAAATGATTGGAAGATTAAGATTATCGCGGACAAAGACGCCGGAACATTGACAATCAGTGACAATGGAACTGGTTTGTCTAAAGACGATGCGATTAAAGAGCTTGGGACGATTGCTCATTCAGGTACAAAGGAGTTTCTTGCTGCATTGAAAAGTAAGGAGGTAAAGGATAATCCGGAATTGATCGGCCAATTTGGTGTCGGATTCTATTCAACCTTTATGGTTGCAGACAAGGTAACCGTCATTTCAAGAAAGGCCGGGGCAGGCGATAAAAAAGGTATTAAGTGGGAATCCGGAGCAGACGGTTCCTTTACGGTGGAAGATGTGGAAAAAGAGAACAAAGGTACTGACGTAACCCTGCATCTTAAGGAAGAGGAGAAGAATTATCTCGATGAGTGGGAGATCAAGAGTACCGTCAAGAAGTATTCCGACTTTATCGAACATCCGGTAGTAATGGATGTCGAAAGGGAGGAAGAGAGCAAATTAGACAAAACCAAAAAAGTTAAAGTTACGGAAGAAGAGACTCTGAATTCGATGAAGGCGATCTGGCTTAAGA
>JABGRF010000017.1 GCA_018648405.1 Candidatus Scalindua sp. | reverse complement strand
CTATCATGCTTTATAACTTTGCTTCAGGACTTGCCCTTTACTGGACAACGAGTACAATCATCAGCATAGGTGAACAGGTACTAATCAGGAGAAGTGTTAAAAAGCTTGATGTCTACTATAAAGGGAAAAGAGTGATTGAGGCTAATGCAAAGGTAAAAAAATAAGAGCTTACCTCAACATATAAACGGAAATCATGTCTTTTGGTCTCAACGACTGTATATTGGCTATATCCACGCCTTCCGGCAAGTCTTTCAGGGCTATTATCAGGCTTAGTGGCAAAGATGTCTTCAGCTATTTAAGGGGTATATTTGCACCTGGTGATATCGGGAAGATTGCATGCGAGAAAGGCTTTAACTCCTATCATAGCAACATTTATCTTGAAAAGGAGCAGGTTAATATTCCTGCTTCTATTTATACTATGAGGTCTCCCAATTCATATACGAGGGAAGATGTTGTAGAAATTCATACCTTTGGTTCTCCTCCTCTGCTTGAGATGCTCATGGAAACACTGCTTTCGTCAGGAGAAGATAAAACTGACAAAGAAGGCAATGTAGAAGTAATTAGAGGTCTTCGGATTGCGGAACCCGGTGAGTTTACCAAAAGGGCATTCCTGAATGGAAGAATAAGCCTTGCCGAGGCGGAATCGGTAATGCACGTGATACGGTCCCGGACAGATTCAGAGCTGTTAATGTCAGTTGCCAACATGAAGGGCAAACTGACTGAGTTGATGCATAAGATACAGGAGGAATTGGTGAATCTCTGTGCCAGGACGGAGGCTGCCATTGATTTCTATGATCAGGACATTGAATTGATCTCATCTGGTGGAATCAAGAAAGAACTTGAGCAGCTAAAAGAGAGATTGTGTATGGTTAGCGGGGAGGGACAGAAGCCAATAATTTCTCATTATGGTGTAAAAACGGTATTCATTGGCTTGCCCAATGCGGGTAAGTCAAGCTTGTTCAATAAATTATTAGACCGTTCAAGAGCGATAGTGACACCGGTTCGAGGCACTACCAGAGACACGTTAGAAGCTGACATGGTTATCGAAGGAGTAAATCTCCGTATGAGAGATACTGCCGGGGTTACGTGGGGCGATGGTGAATTGGAATCTCTGGCCGCACAGAGAACATATGGCTCCATGGATGACGCACAGATTGTGTTGTTTGTTGTCGACGGGTCTGTACCGCTCTGTGTCCAGCAGATAGAGCTTTTCGACTCTATAACTACGAGGAATAAGATAACAGTAATTAATAAAGCCGATATTAAGCAAAATGTCTGTTATGAAAATCTGCCGTCACAGATGAAGGCATTTCCGGTGGTTAATACATCTGTGCATACAGGTGAAGGTCTAGATAGATTAAAAAAAACAATAGTTTCTGAAATTCTTGAAAGTAGTGTTGATATTTCTGCGTCAGATATAGTCTTTACCATGAGGCAGAAAATGGTAATCGGTAAAGCGATTGAGATTATAGGGCAAATATCAGATTCGCTGGCTGAAGATGTTGGTTACGAGCTTATAGCAATGGATCTGCGAAGGGCTGTAGACACTATCGGCGAGGTCACCGGAGAGGTTGTAACGGATGATATTTTAGACATAGTATTTTCGACATTTTGTGTTGGAAAATAAATTATTTTTATTCCTGGAATTCCGCTTGACATTCTATATGTTGTATGGTAGCGTACCGAAACATCCAATATGTTGACGTTTGGGTGTCACTTTTAACTTCTATAATATTTCCAATACTATACCAATATGAAGTGTTTATTTTGTAAAATTGACGATGATAAAGTTATTAATTCGAGGGCATCAACCGATGGGTTGAGTGTAAAGCGAAGGA
>JABGRF010000018.1 GCA_018648405.1 Candidatus Scalindua sp. | reverse complement strand
TGCAATGCAACGAAATATTTTAATACCAGGTATTTAGTTACATTCGCCTGTAATTCCAGTTCGAGAAGGCTGAAAGGGCGATTCGATTTATAGTTCTGAGCTATAAACAGGAAATGATCCAGCTCTTCGATAAAGCTTGCACACAGATCAATGTTCTCATCATGTATGCCAAGCCTCGGGTCGTTATCTTCCAATTCTCTGATTAATGAATCCGGGTAATAAATACTTACTTTAAGCGTATCTCCGGCATCTCTTAATAAAACCCTTGCTCCCGAATGACTATTGACAACTGTTCTGATTTCCTCCTTTGCATAGAACTCCTCGTAACCTTTGTCACCAATAATATATTGTTCAATATTGGTAATCCCCGTATCCAGTGCATAGGTCTTTTCTATCTTCTTTTGTAGTTCCTTTATCAATGGATGTCTAATTTTCATTATTATCCGGTGTGGAAAAATAGTTATTTTTTAGGTACTTTAGTCCATTAAGACTTTTCAAATCTGGTTGCGGTTATGACACGCTATGCAAGTACTGCCTTTGCAGGGTGAAGATATTCTCTGTTCATAAAACTGAGAACTTGCGCAACTGCCTCAAAGCCTTCTGATAGTTGTGATAGTGTGCCTGTAAGCCTGTTTTTCCTTGCGTTGGTATGTCCTGATGCAAGGCCGTAATATGTTTTCCCGTAACCTACATAATACTGTTTATCAACAGGTCTTCGTTTGTATTCATATCTGTACTTAATATACTCCGGAATCATTCCTGCCAGAAAGAGGGTATAATTACCGATGTGACAGTAAATGTGAAATTTTTCAATGTTATCAGAATGTAGAGAATCGGTAATCATGTCTACTATATATTGATGTGATATTTTCTCATCATCTCCTATGCTGAACAGTTTTGAACTCTCTATAAACTGTGCCAACATGTTTGCAATATAGTTTGAAACATGAGTGTCTTCAAGTAGACTCATAAGCCTCTCTTTATTCCACGGAATAACTGGCTCCATGCTGTTTAATGCATCTATCGCCTTTTCAATAAATTTTACATCTTTTCTTTTTTCTTTAAATGCCCTTCTCAAAAGTAACGAAAACAAGAAATATGGGGATATAGCCAGAATACGTTCCGTACAACTCATCACTTTATTGAATACTCTGTCACTGTCGATCATTTTAGCGATTACATCTTCATCTCCGTTTATCAATCTTGCAATATTTTTGTAATCATTCCGCTTGGTCACATAGCTTTCAATAAGGAAAAGGAGGTCTTTGTCTGATAGTCCCTGTAAGCTCTCTTTTTGAAGTTCCTTAACAGCTTCGTCTCTCTCCATTGTTTTCTCCCTAATAAATTAAAAAGTTTACCTTTAGGAAATCGAACTCTACTAAATACTTCAAAGCTTGGATTATATCTACTTATACAAACAAGTCACATAGAATTGGTTTGAAATTTACAAGGAATTAAATCGCAACAATTGTACCAAAAGAGCGCAGTAATCTGCTTTTTGTAAATTGCTATAAATTAGTAAGTTACGGTGTTTTTATATTTATACATTTAATTTTAAAAAAATTTTGGTAAGTAAATTTTGCACAAAGAGACCATTTTTAGTAACAAAACAGCTTATTCTGGCTAATCTGAAAAAAATAGTTGTAAATTTAAGGTCCATTGCTATATGATGAATAGCTTGCAAAAAAATGAACTCTTTAAGTATGCCAAGCAAACATTAGTAGTATCCACTCTTTTTTGAACTCTTTATTTGTAACTTTTATTAAAGGAATATGATATGACTACCCTTACGTTAGATTACAAGGTTGCCGACATAAACCTGGCGGAATGGGGACGTCGTGAAA
>JABGRF010000019.1 GCA_018648405.1 Candidatus Scalindua sp. | reverse complement strand
GAGTGGGTACAACGCTATGGATTAAACGGACAGAAAAAAGCTATTTACATCCAGGAGGACAATACTGCCTACGGAGGCATTATTCTGGCAAATTACTTACTGGCTTGTTACAACCGCCAGGAAGAGCCTGCTGAATTAGAAAACTATCTCAAAAGAATAAAAAAGGCAATTCAATATGCGATTAAGAATTTTTATCGTGAGGAAATTTTTCTTTTTTTTTCAACAACCGGCATACACGAATCAGCGATTGAGAAGGGATACAGCATCTGGGTAAATCATGTTTACATACTCTTCTTTAATCTCATCTCTCAGCTGACAAACAAGTTTGATCTGAAAGATTTTTTTGCTGAAGAACTCTCATTCAAATGCCGTTTTTGTCAATCCGTGCATCGGCGCTTTATCCTTAGCGATAGATTCGTCAGGCGCATAACGAAAGACGGTACTTTTGACTTGAGACCTGATGTAACAATGATGAGTCCCGTTTACTTTCAATGTAAAGAGGACCATTGTGATACCTGTGTGCTGGATGAAAACCCTGACATTATCACCAAGTCTATCGACTTCATGGTAAACAACCTGTGGGATCCGGAACTTGGTATGTTGCAGAGATATCTTCCTTTTACAGAAGATATTGAAACCCATATTCATGCCGGAAACGGACCATGGATTCAATACACTGCAATGCTGGCTCAATATTACTATAAGCAGGGGGAGATAGAAAGGGGAGATACCATACTTAATCAAATTGACAAGTACAGTACTGCAGAAGGGTATATTCCTGAACATTTAAGTACGAAAAGAAGATTCGAAGAATTTGTCAGGCTAGAGTGGGAAGTCGGGCTTGATGCTAAAAAAGAATTTCATCCTGACATTTTGATACCAGACCTATCCTACGATTTTATTGTAGAGGAACTTTTCTTCATGAAGAAAAGTTACGATCAGATCAGAAGCGACATTACTGAAGGCAAGAAAGATGTCATCCATTTTGCCGTACCACTTATGTGGTCTCATGTAGAATACGCAAGTGCTTTAATTGCCCGGTATGATTACATAAAGTTGAATCCCAATTCGGGGGAAAAAAGTAAAATGAAGATGGCAAATTCTAATTGATACATTGACTTACATTACTACAGTTCGGGAAAACTGTTTTAACACGATAGATAAAAAGTACCATAACGTTTAAGTGAGCTTAACATGACAAGCATGATAGAAAAGAGAGAAAGTTTACAGGAAATTGCATTAAGACATCTTGATGATGGCGTATTTGTGTTTGATAAGGACAGAAAAATAGTCTTGTTCAATCCTGCCTGTGAACGAATTGTCGGATATTCTCAAGCAGAAATCTCAGAGAATGAATCCAACTGCTTTGACATATTTCGCTGTCACTCTTCAGGCAAGTCGTGCCTGACAGTATGCCCTGGACTGGATCTATTTAAAGAAAGACGTTCCAGGATTGCGCGCGAATACCTTATCAAGACCAAAGAGGGTAAAAAGAAACGGGTAATAACCAACTACTCTATAATAAAGGACGAGGATGATGGGGTTGAATATGTAGTTGGTGTAATGCGTGATATAACTGAAGAGAAAATGTTTAATGAGGAATTGGTCAGGTCTAAGACTCTCTCAACCCTTGGTCAATACAGCAATGAGCTGGCACACGAGATTAAGAACCCTTTAAATGCTATTAACATCCAGATGTCACTATTAGAGAGAGAAATCGACAAGCATGATCTGGGCACAGGGGAAGAACTTGCAGACGTCGTAAAAGTGGTCAAGGAAGAGATAAACAGGTTGAATAAATTAGCTAAAGACTGTCTCACCTTTTCAAAATCAGGTGATTTAGATCGCAC
>JABGRF010000078.1 GCA_018648405.1 Candidatus Scalindua sp. | reverse complement strand
ACGATATATAAAACAAAAACCTTACTCAATTATAATTCTATATGTATCGTTGATCGGCTAGATATGTATAATTCTTGAAGGGTTAAGAAAACCGTGGAGATACTGCAGGCTATTATATGCTATTTTAACAAACGTGAATATCTGAAGCGTGATATAAAGGCAAATTACCGAATTGTTTTACTCATATCTTTTATTGAATCTCTGCCTGGGTATAGGCAGAGATTCAAAGAAAGGTATAATTATTCCAAGCAGAAAATTATCCGTTTCTTACACGTTGAACAACAATCTTCTGTACGCCAAACTTTAATGCTTCCCTATGGCTTGGAAACCACACATCGATACGATTACCCTTTATGGCACCACCAACATCTTCTGCCCTGAAAAGAGTATTTGGGAACCCCTTTATTCTTAATGTACTACCCAGCTTTATAACTCTCTTATCAACTGCTACAGTTCCCCAACGCGCCCTTTTACCTGACGCCGTAATTCCATACCACTCGTCCGAAGGATCCTTATCGCAGCATTTCTCACATGAACAGTATGCTGTTGCCTTAAATACCTCAGCATTCGTAATATTAACGAATAGCACACTGGCCAAAAGCATAAACATACCCACAAAAAAAACTGTAACGCTCTTCCTGACTGATAATAACCCTAATCTTGAACTAATCTTCATTTAAAACCTCTTTTTGGAACTGTCTGCCACTAGAACGGAACAACAAGCCTCCTTGCCTTGCCATAACGTCCGTATAACAAACAACTTACAAAGACTTTCAACACTGCCCTTTCCCTGGCAATGCCTTTACTCTACATCTTTATATCCAACTATATAATTTAATAAAATCTGAAGAGATGGATTTCATACTATCTATCAGCCAATAAAAAAAGCCTTACAACCTAAGATATTATGAAAAACATCTTTGGTAGTAAGGCTGTCTTTTTTTAGAAACTCAATTAAGACCCTTAACTTTGCGTCTCGCGATCACTCACGATTTGCCCTTTTCTCGACGTACGGCAGGATCAACTTAAAAGCATAATCAATTGATCCTTAATGTATAAAATTATAGATTGTTACAGATGAAATACCAGCTTTTTTTAAATTTGAAAATTTATTAATTAAATTATAATCTTGACTTACTGCTATTCATTTTATCTCAAACATGATCGGTGTAATCGGACTTATCGGCATCTTCGCTATTGCATAGTTGTCTTTTGTTCTCGATTTGTTATCAACCAGAATACGTGCATATTTCCAATCCAATGGTTCAGCGTCAAAAAGACCGCAGATTCTATTCGTGCATTCTGAATCAGAACTACTTGCATCATCAGTGCCTATATCAACAATATCTATATTCAGATTTCTTACCGGTGTCCACTTAATCTGGGCATTCTCTGTTACTGGATCGACATAATCATCCAACGTAATTAATATTTCCTTAATATTATCAGTATCGAGTAAGTTAATATATACGATATACTCATACCTGACTAAATCTACATTTTTTACTTTCGCCATATCTACTGTTAATGCAATTTCAATACCAATCCTACAGTACAGAAACCAACTAGCATAAAGTATTACGAATATTAAACATATAACAATTCAACAAATCTTGTTTTTTTATATGTCAATAAATAATGGCTCATTCATTCCAATTTGTTAGTTAAAAACCAATTCCGCTGATATGGGTGGCATATATTTTCTGACACATGCAAACAAATCTACTTCAAAATCGTATAGATATATAACAACACTTACGGATTTGACTTTTAAAAGGTTAGTGATATTTTATGTGTGTGATTATCAGTATCCATTTTAAAAGTGATTGGAAGAGTGGTTCAAAGCATGCTTTTCATCGGTATAAAAGAA
>JABGRF010000361.1:8983-11416 GCA_018648405.1 Candidatus Scalindua sp. | reverse complement strand
CTATACGCGCCGGTCAACGATTATGTCGGGTATAGAAACCCGACCTACAGGAAACTGAATGTTTTGGTCCAATTAACATGATTGAACCAGCATGGAACTCAAAGTCGGCGGGTAAGAAACCCGCCCTACAAAGATATTAAATTATTATACGTAGGTCGGGTTTCTTACCCGACATTTCTTATCAGGCAAAATGAATACAAAATGATTTTGCCTAAGGCCTAACTTGACGCAGTTGAAGCCCTGGTGGGGCCTGGTCATATACCCTGGAGTTTTAACCCCAGGGTATAAGGAACCCAATAACAGCACCCTGAAGGGGTGCAAGGGATAAAAGAAAGTAACTGTTAGTATAGAAAGACCTGCCCCGAGCCGATTCATTCCGGCACATCCGTCCATGCTACTGCAATAAGATGAGTTCATTCTCTTCGTTTCACTGTATTTTCCAGTGGTGGGGTGAATTGCCCCTGGTGAGGCTATTATACATCAACAAGTCATAACGTATTGTATTCAAGGTAGATCAGACAAATGTGCACTATGTATATATGGGTTGCCTGGGAGAGAAACCCTCGTTTTGTAAAAGTGAAATATGGTAGAAAAAACGTTCAATAAACCCTGGTATAGAACTTTTAAGTTCTATGTTACCAATGCGTTAGGTGTTAATTTCGTTGCGGGTTTGCAGCAAAAAATACCTTTGGCATACTGTTTGAGATAGAGATAGATGTGAAAACTGATAGAAAACAAATTATTCAAACAATTGGAAAGGAAGGTGAAAAAGTAATGGAAACTAAATTAACCGAAAAAAGATTGAGATTTCTTTCTAACGTAGAGAATGCATTGGAGCAGATGTCATCAGTCTCGACTGAAGCAGACACTGCAATGGATAATGAAATACTAAGAGATCTTATCAGGTTAGAGAACAACGCATCTTCCGGAAGCGTATCTCTGTCCGGTGATTGTGATTCGGAAGGAAATCTTAGTACAGGTGATAATTTCATTATTGTTGATAATCCAATGACCTTCGCACACTGTTTGAATTAAATATAGATTTTAAAGAAATTATAATAAATTTTAGTTTTAGTAAAGAGGAGAAGAAAAATGAGTGCAATAAGCAGAGTAAATGGAAGTGCAGTTGCAGCAACTAAAGATGCATTAGCTTCTAAATTAGCAGATGCGAAAGCAGCAGAGGTTAAGAATACACCACAGGCAATGAATGACGCTGCTGTAGCATCTAAAGAGGTAGTTGTAAAAGATGTTGAAAAGACGGTTGAAGTATCTAAAGCAACAACTAGTGCAGCTGTAAAGCTTGATTCTGTGCAAATTAGCGATGAAGCAAAGAGTGTAAATTCTAATAGTAGTGCTGATAAATTTAATAATGCAGCAGCATCAACTAAAGAAGCGGCAACAACTAAAACGGAAGCAACCAAAGAAGTTGTTAAGAGTGACTCTTTGCAAGTTACTAAAGAAGCAGTGAAAACAGAGAAAGCAGAAAGAATATCTAAATCCAGAAGAACCAGATCTTCTAGATCACATAAAGTATCTACAGCATCTAAAGCAGACAGGGCATCTAAGGCACACAATGCAGACAAGGCAGAGAAGGCATCTAGAGCAGACAAGGCAGAGAAGACCCACGGCACAAAGCGTGACCGTAAGGTAGAAGGTATAAGTAAACATGTCTCTGCTACTGAGAAAGTTAATAATAGAGATAATAAAGCGGGAAACAGGAGATACGATGCCAGTACGCTGAAAGAAAAAACTGATAAGCTTTCTAAGGCATTCAAAGGACTGAGTAAAATGGGCGTGAGTTCGAAAGATGTCAGCAAAGTAATCAAATCTGCCAACAGGAATATGAATGAGAAGCTTGGCAGCGATTTGAAACAGGCGTATACGGATTATAAGGATAAGAAGATTAGTGGCGAAGAGTTTAAGAGCAAGTTGTACGAAGCTGCTGTCAAAAAAGTGCAGGGAATCGCATCCGCTTTGAGCAACAACTTCATGCAGAAACCGTCATCAGGCATAAATAATAACGGATCCACAGCACCGTCATTTGCTAACAAGGCAGATAATAACGGATCAACTCAGGCGCCTAGACAATCAATATTTACAAAGAAGGATGATGCTAAGGCAGCTCCTACACCTCAGAAATCTATATTTGATAAGTCAGACAGTGGTAAGCCATCGCCAACGTCATCTGGAAAGTCAATAGCTGACAGAGGCAATGATAAACCTGGTCTTGTTGAAGAAGCAGCAGCAAGGAACAAGGAGAAGAGTGAAGAGGCTAAGGCAGCCGCAAAAACAGATGAAAAGACAGCAATGGCAGCAAAGCCTTCAGTTAATACAAAGCCAGAAATAACAGAAAAGAGTAATAACGGCAATGGTAACGGTAACGGTAACGGTCTTGGACAGGTAGAGAAGGCAGAGAAGCCAGAAAAAGCAGAG
>JABGRF010000361.1:4131-8883 GCA_018648405.1 Candidatus Scalindua sp. | reverse complement strand
GCAGAGAAGCCAGAAAAAGCAGAGGGCGTGTCTAAACTGGAAAAGGAACTAAGGAAGTTGCTGGATGATATTGTAAAGCAGGCTGAAAAACTACCTCCAGGCCTTGCAAAGAAGGATGAAGGCCCTGGAAAAGCAGAGAAGGTGTTTGAAAAAATTGTAGGCATGTTCAACGATATTGACAAGATGGTCAATGGACTTGATAAAGAGGTGGATCACGCAGATGAGAATAAAGGTTTCGGTGACTTCGTTAATGGATTGAGTGAGATGTTTAGTAACGGGGCCGATGTAAAAGGCAACTCATTCCTGAAAAACCTGAATAAGGTTGCAGATGAACATGGTGCTTCTGATGCGCACAAAGTCGGAATGGAGCAGATAAAAGCTGAAACACTTAGCAGTCTGTTTAAAGGCGGAAGTACAAACTCTTCCTTCGGAATTAACCGTGTAGGAGATAACGGAGAAGGCAGCGGTAATTACAGCGCTGTGAACTTCATGTCAGATATGTCCGGTAACGTTAGTGACGGACTTGATAGCCATAAGGATGCAAAGGAAGCAAGAGAAGCGGCTACAGAAAATGGAGTTAAACAGGCGAATGCTGAAGCTGAACTCAGCGCATTAGCCTAAACCATATCCTCCCCAAGGGATAGAGATGTCCATGGGTCAATCGGACACGTGGATGTCTCAAAGATTATACAGTAGGGGAGGAACTAACTGTCTGGTAAGTGTTTTGAAGAGATTGAAAAAAGAGGATTTTCTGTACAAAAGAGTATGAAATAAGGAGAAAGATCATGGTATACAAAAACAAAATATCAAGAGAGAGTGAAACTGAATCATCTATACAGCTATTCTCTGAAGCAGCGGACGACATCGCCACATGCAGTGATGACCTTCTGATAGTTGCCGAAGCAATAGCGCAGTCGTGCCAGATGATTGGTACTACAGGTGATGATTACAGAGAAGTGCTATCATCAAGGGCTAAAGATTTCAAGATGCTTGCCGGGCTTTATAAAGCGAGATCCAGGAGATTTGAGGGTATTGTGGAGAGATTGGCTGGTGATATAGATGATAATGTGGAATTGGCGGAAAACTCTCTTGCAGATAAAGAGTAATAAACAATTTTGTGTAAATGATAACAGAATCGGATAACAATAAAAGGAGGTTGGCTGATTATGACTGTTGCCTTGTGTGAAACAAAAATTGAATTTGAAGACATGGATTGCATGATTGATATGTTCGCAGAACAGGTGCCAATTCGTAAAGAGCATGGTGATAAAAGTACCGGAATAGGATTCGGGGAGTTTTTGCTTTGTGAGGGCAAAATAGACGCATATGAGTTGGAAGGTGCGCTTCACTATCAGAGTGTAGAACACGTTGCTTTAGGGATATTTGCAGTACGGGAGAAGTATCTGAATAACAAGCAATTATGCGATGTACTGGATTGTCAGAGAGAAAGAGGAGGTCTCTTTGGTGAAATAGCAATTGAGCTGGGTTTCATAAATAAGGATGGTGTTGATGCTCTTCTGAATATGCAGAGAGAAGAACACATTAAAATTGGTGAGGTACTAGTCTTGTTTGGGGCTATCAGCAGAGAAGATATGGAATCTCTGCTTCCGGTTTTTCATGCGTTAGTATGAGAATAAAAGGTCACACTAAGCTGCAAAGATCACTAAGAGGGTGAAGTATGAAAACAGGTGATAATCTTTTTACCATTCGTGCTCTTTGTGTCTTTGTGTGAAAATGAGTAGTTGTACATGTTAGTTGAATCCAGGATTAAATAGAAGGCTTGTATCCATAATTTAAGGGGGAGGGATTATGATATTCAAGGAAGAGGTTTCTGATGATATGGCGAGTGGACAGTTGGATATCATACTACAGCTATCGTTATCAGATCAGGAGAGCAAGACGGTGACAATTAGTCAGGACAGAGTTGGTTTCTAGGTAATAACCAGAGATCCTTCGGGCTTGCTTGAGAAGAAGATTTTACAACATTATGGATAAGGAGGCAGCTATGACAGACGTACAAGATGGTGCAGAACACAGAGTAAGTGAAAGGATGGATCTTGCATTACAAATATCAATGCCAGGTCAGGAAGGCAAGACGATAAATATTAGTGCGAGTGGAGTATACTTTGAAGTAGTAACTACTGATATAAACGTATTCGCACCCGGAACTACAATTCCAATTGAAATAAATGCGACTACTAACACACCCGGTTGTGAGCCTAGAGATGTTAAGCTTCAGGGAAAAGGTTTTGTTGTCAGAAATCATGTAAAGGATGTTACCAGTAGTGGTAACAGAGTGGGAGTGGCATTGGAATTTAAAGAAAAGTTTGATATTTCCTTAGACGGGTCCTGATATTTGCAGCCCTCCGGTCTGAAAGGGCGGCATTATTGTTTTAGACAAATATTATCAGTACAATAAAATAAAATCAAAATGAGTGGATATACAGCTATAACTAAAGATGCTATAATCGAAGACACGGAGATAGAGTTTGATCTTTATCTGAGAAACGGGTTTAGCGGAAGCTATAGGTATGTACTGTTCTCTCGTGGAGACGAACAGCTAAGTCCTGAGAGAAAAGAAGAGTTAGCAAACAGAAATATTCAAGAGTTTTATATTTCTACAGATGACACTGATAAATATCTCAGATATCAGGAAAAAAACCTTGATGAATTAATTAACGACGAAGACAAAACTACCCTGGAAAAATCAGGAGCAGTGTATAAGGTTGCTGAAAATATAGTACAGGACATTCTGGACGATCCAAAGAGCGGTCAGAATATGCAACGGGCATCTGAGTGGGTAAATAGTACAGTTAAGCATATCATTCAAGATGAAAACGCATTCTCCGGTCTATTCGAAGTTGCTTCCCTCGATTACAATACATATACACATTCGGTTAACACAGCAGTAATCGGATTGCTCTTTGGTAAATATCTCTCATTGACACAGCATGAATTGGATTGTCTCGGAATAGGTTTGATGTTGCACGATATAGGCAAGCTGTCCATCCCTCCAAAAGTTATTAATAAGTCTGGCAGGGTTTCTGGGAGTGAGCTTGATACCATTAAAAAACACCCTAAAGCGGGATTGGATCTTTTAGCACACAGAAATTATATTGATGGATTGTCTCTGAAAGTTGTTATTCAGCATCATGAAAACCATGATGGATCCGGATATCCTTATGGAATCGGAGGCAGTGATATTCACATGTTTGGAAGTATATCACGAATCATTGATGTTTATGATGCGATGACGACCAACAGATCTTATGCGAAGGCAAAAAGGCCCTTTGCAGTGTTGGTAGAGATGAAAGAAACTATGAGTAACTGTTTTAACGAGGAACTGCTAAGAGAATTTGTCTGCTTTCTGGGACCTAAAGATTCGCGTTCGGAAATTAGAGAGGAAGATGAATTGTATTCGACTGCGTACGCTGTCAACTAGGATGGTGAATACGTACCGGTTTACATGATTATCAGGTGAATGAATGTCAAGGATAGATGAACAGGAATATTCTGATAACCATTCTGATCGTAGGTTAGATTCTTTGCTATAGACGGAAAAATAAAAACTATAATCGAAGATACTTGTAAATAAGGATTAATCTGTTTTTGAGTGCTGATGTTAACGGATATCCTAAATATATATTATTCTGCAATGCTGATGAACGATTCATTGTGCGTCGCAGAAAATCGGATTATAGGAGATACTATTATGTGGAAAATATTGGATCAAAAGAATAATAAAGGATTTACTGTTATTGAATTACTTGTGACGATTGGCATAATAGCGGCGTTATCAGGTATAGGAGTAGTATCCATCAGCAAGGTAAGGTCGGCGAAGAACCAGACAATGTGCATAAACAATCTGAGAAGTATATCTCAGGGTTTGCAAATGTATTATAACGATTACATGGCCTTTCCTGATGATGGCTATCCTGACGATGGTGATGACACATACCCTCTTTCTACAGAGCTTGCTAACTATATACACGACAAATCAACATTTATCTGCCCTGAAGACAACGATACCACCAGTACAGGCAGCTATGCAAGTTATGACCCATACTATGTGGCACGAAAGGGCTCTTATGATAGTAACGAACTTGCTCTCGGATGCCCTCGCCACAGAGGTGCAAAGAACTCAACAAGCGCATTTTCCACAGGCTCTACAGAAATTACAAGTGTTGGTACAGTACTGGCGAATGGACAGGAGATACCACCGGATGGGACCACTGCAGAGAGAAAAATCACTGCCGTAAACGACAAGTTAGAATTTGATGACGGAAGTACTGTTACTGTAACAAATGCTTCCGGAGGAAGTTATGGCTGCTTTCTGGTGCAATCTGTCCGGTTGGCTGATGGTACTCTGTACAGCATCGTGAGGGTACAGGACAATGGTACTATAGATGTCCAGGTTACGTCGGGTTCTAAATTTGAGGTTGTTACGCCAAGTGCAATCGTAGGGGTGAGAGGTACAGAGTTCACCGTGGCGACCAATAGTAATGGTGCCAAGGTCGGTTATCAGACCGTTGTGTCGCTTACTACCGGAATTGTAGTGGTAACGGATCGTGAAACCGGCAATGTCTCTACATTGAAAACCGGTGGTACAACATCTAAGACTACGGGAAATGTACCTTTCCATTCACACTCTCATACTCATGGAAAAGGTGTAAAACACACGCATGCTCATCCATCCCAGAACCAGGCCCACCATGGTAAGGCTGCAAAGGGAGAGGATGACGATGACGATGA
>JABGRF010000361.1:0-4031 GCA_018648405.1 Candidatus Scalindua sp. | reverse complement strand
GAAAACTATATATCAAGTCTGTTGGGCGTAAGAAGTTCCGTGTACACCAAGTTTTCGTGCTTTTTCTCTGAACTGTTTCCTGTCAATCTTGGAAAGCCTCGAAGCTGCGGATATGTTACCATTTGTCCTGTCGAGTACATTCTGGAAATACTTTCTTTCAAACTCACCCTTAGCCTCGTTAAAAGGTTTATCAGAAAGCCTGGTTTTACGTGGATTCTTATGCAATCTGTCGATGAGTGTTGGTACGTCACCGAGCTCAATAGTTGGTGGTGTAGATAAAATAACCGCCTGAGTAACCATATTTTCCAATTCCCGTACGTTACCCGGCCAGGCATATCGTAGAAATTTCTCTATCACTTCAGAAGAAAACCCTACTAATTCCTTAGAAAATTCGGTACATGCGCTTTCAAGGAAATATTGACTAAGGAGAAGCAGATCATCAATTCGGTCTCTCAGAGGAGGAACCATAATACGGAACTGATTAAGGCGGTAGTAAAGATCCTCTCGAAAAGTACCTTTGCTTACGTTATCTTCCAGGCAGACATTAGTGGCCGCAATTATTCTAATATTAGCATGATTGCATTTTGATGATCCGACTCGTCTGAATTCACCTTCCTGCAGAACTCTGAGTAGTTTTACCTGGAATTGTGGAGTTGTCTCACCTATCTCATCAAGAAATAGCGTACCGCCTTCGGCTTCCTCTACCAATCCCCGTTTATCCATAGTGGCGCCGGTGAAGGAGCCACGTTCATGTCCAAAAAGTTCACTTTCAAGGAGAGTCTCTGTGAGAGCGCCACAGTTAACCGGAACAAAAGGAAAACTCGTCCTGCTGCTTAGTCGATGAATCGGCCTTGCAATGAGCTCTTTTCCGGTTCCACTCTCCCCGGTAATAAGGACTGAAGATTTTGTTTTTGATACCAGTCGAACGAGTTCAAGAACGCTTTCAATCTTTTCGGAATCACCAATAATTTCCGGGAAATCAGATCTTATTTTTGTCCGTTTCGGGATGACGCATCCATCCTGGCTCTGGATCATCGTCCTCATTCCCTTAAGGACATGTTCTGTTTCTGTCTTGATTTGTACCAACTCACTGTTTTTCTTTGACAATTCACGCAGAGCTTTTTGCTCTCTTCTGACACGTTCAACTTTAGCGTGCAGTTCCTGAAGTTTACATGGTTTGGATATCCAATCTGCAGCACCTGACTTAATCGCCCCAAAAAAGTCGTAGTCATCTGCGTGGCCGGTACAAATGATGATTTCTAAAGTGGGCTGTATACTTTTTAATTCCTTTAAGAGTTCCATGCCATTATAGTCAGGCAGGCAAACATCAAGAATTACTATGTCAAATATGTTCTGGTCTACCAGTGTCCTCGCTTCAGAACCATCCTTGGCCACCTTTACCTGGAATCCAAAGTTTTCCAGATAACTTGCAAAGGTAGAACGAATATGTTCGTAATCATCAATTACGAGAACAAAACCTTTAGATTCTGCAGAAGGCATAATGCTGTTTTCCTTAAGTAAAGTTAGAACTGATAGTATGAATCTATCTGTTACATAATTATTATCGGTGAAAGTGACAAAAAGATTAGTATTTTTTTGTTAATATGTAATTATAATCTGTGAAGTGAGATGCAATAGTCGTAAGGTTAGCATGTCACAGTGCTTATAATTGTTAGTCATATTGGATTTTTTATAATATTAAATAACTTTATTTACATATAAAATACATGGTATAGCAGATCATCAGGTATTCTGAGTAAGCAAGCAATTAAACATCCGTTATATTAATAATGAAGTACGGAGAAAAATATGATAGGTGAAAACAGGGCATGGTTGTTCATTTTGTTTTCGATGATATTTGTCGGATGTTATGCAACGATTGCTCAGGTGCTGATAATCCGGGAGTTTCTGGTAGTTTTCTTCGGAAGTGAATTATGCATAGGAATAATACTTGGTACCTGGCTCTTTGGTGTCGCATCTGGTGCGGCAACAGGAGGAAGGATTGCCAGTCGATTTAAGAACCACCTGTCAGTCTTTATTGTCATATTGGTGCTGATGTGTGCAATTCTTCCACTGGAAATAGTTTCGATCAGGGTATTAAGGATTATCCTCAATGTGCCGGCAGGGCAATACATTCCGATGTTGTCACTGCTGTTTTCCGCATTATGTATTATCACGCCTTTCAGTTTTGCTATTGGATTCATTTTTCCAACTGGGTGTAACGTAATCAGGGGTTTTACGAGTGATTCAGCTGCTGATATTGGTTTTGTATATATCCTGGAATCCATTGGCAGTCTAATTGGTGGTCTCTTATTTACCTTTGTGCTCATAGCGAGATTCCAGCCATTTGCAATAACGCTGATTCTTAACTGTATTATGTTTTTGAATATTTTCCTGATGCTTCAGGCTTCAGATAGAAAATTGTCTAAGAAGAGAAAGTCCTTCGCATGTTTAATAATCTTTTTTATAACTTTCGTTTTACTGGTATCGGGTGCAGTCAATAGGGTAGATAACTATTTTATCAACGTAAGATGGAGTTCTTCCAATCCGAATATAAAACTACTGGAATCAATTGATTCGAAATATGAGAATATTGTAGTTGGTGAGAGAGACGGTCAATACAGTGTGTTCGGAAATGGTCAGTATAATTTTGCTTTTCCTGATGAATATGCAAACTCTCAAATAGCTCATCTGATAATGACGCAACATCCCGACCCAAAGAGAGTATTATTGATAGGTGGGGGGATGGGTGGTTTAATCAGGGAGATGTTGAAGCATCCGATTGAAGAATTAGATTATATTGAGCTGGATCCTGAGCTGACAGAATCAATAAAGAAGTATTTGCCACTTGAAGATAAAGATGCTTTGTCGGATAAGAGAGTAAAGGTATTTCATGTAGACGGGAGGTATTATGTTAAGAAAACAAAGAACGAAAAAGAATATGATCTGATATTTGTAAATATCCCGGACCCTTCTACGGCATTTCTTAACAGATTTTATACTGCACAGTTTTTCGAGGAGGGGAATGATATACTTGCGGACAACGGTGTTCTTGGAATAGAGATAACGTCCGCAGTCAATTATCTGGGAGAAGAAGTGGGTAATTATACCGGTTCTCTCTATCAGACGCTGCACAGCGTATTTCCACATGTAATCATTTCCCCGGGGCAGACAAATTATTATTTTGCAAGTAATTCATCTGACACAGCTACTTTTGATATCCGGACATTAACGAAACGTTATGTTGAACGTGGTATTAGATCTGAATTTTTCTCTGAGCATGTATTTAATACTATTTTGCCGCCGGAGAGGGTTAAGTATGTTGCAGACGAGATTGAGAGTAAAAAAGGACTCAGGGTGAACACCGATGCAAAACCAGTTACATATTTTTTCAATCTCATGTTGTGGGACAAGCTTACCGGCAGTAAATTGTCAGGTATGCTTCAATGGCTTAAGGACAGTCATGTAAAAACCTTCCTGCTTCCTGTTTTCATCTTGATTGTCTGCAGGTTTGCGTACGTTACTATTTTCAGACGTAGTCCGGATGTTCAGCAGCGATTCAACAGTGTAGCGGCTATTGCGACAACCGGGTTTGCCGGAATGGCGTTGGAAATTATCCTGATATTTGCGTTTCAGAATATATATGGATATGTGTATGAAAATATAGGGCTCATAATTGCGGTTTTTATGTTTGGCATTGCTCTGGGTGGTGGGATTAGTAACAGGTTGATATTGCAAAGCAGACCCGGGACTGTTCTGAATAAATTAAATCCTTTAGCAATGCTTAAGAAAGACCCAAGATCACAGCATGATCATGAAGAGATTGACAGGCGGAAGGAGTTGGGATGGATTAAGATATTCATATTAATAGAATCCATTATAGTGGTATATGCCTGCATCATGCCATTCGTATTAAGTCAGCTCTCTTCTCTGTTTTTTGATTCTGAATATCTGTTTATGATACTGGTAGTTATAACCGGTGTTCTTGTAGGCCTGGAATTTCCTATTGCAGGTAAGTTGTGTCTTGTGCG
>JABGRF010000086.1 GCA_018648405.1 Candidatus Scalindua sp. | reverse complement strand
AAGACATACAAGTTTTCCAACTTTGTAAAGGCACTTGCCTTTGTAAACAAGGTAGGAAATATTGCGGAAGCACAGGGACATCATCCTGATATTTTTCTGACATGGGGAAAAGTTCGTATTACCATGTGCACTCATAAGATTGACGGTTTGACAGAAAGTGATTTCATTCTTGCCGCCAAGATTGATGAAATTCCTGTTAGCTAGAAATTATTAAGGAGACTATTTATGGAAAATCAGTATACGCCTCTTTTTAACGAAGCGATCAGAGTTGAAAGAAACATTGCTGCCTTTTATGCGTTGTGTGCAACTCATTTTAAAGATGATCAGCTCTTCTGGCAAATGCTTAGTGAAGAAGAGGAGCATCATGCTAAAGTTCTGGAAAGCGGACTTGAATTGCTTTTGGAACAGAACCTGTTTCCCGGTGCAATACTAGATCTTGATACAAATGAGTTAAAGGCGACAAATGATAAGCTGGAAGAAAAAATAGCAGAATGCAAAGAGAAGATGCCCGGCAAGAAAGAAGCGTATACTTATGCCCTTGAGTTGGAACAGGCCTCTCTTGAATTCTTTTTTCAACAGACTACTTCAGATAAATCAGATGAAAAAGCAACAAAGATTTTTGATAACCTGGTCGGATTTGATAAGGATCACGCACAGAGAATACAAGATTTAATTGACACTACAAACTTTGATTAATTAAAAAAAATCATACAAAGACACGAAGAGCACAAAGGGGGAATCTGTGGCAAAACACAAGGTAACAATGTTCAAGCCATATCCGTTTCAAGTGGGTCAAAAGATAAGAATTGAGGATTCGACACGTAGTGGAGATTGGGAGGTTGCTGACGTTACCGAGCGCAAGGTCTCTCTGCGCTGTCCCATATCCAATAAAGAATATACATGGGATCGATTCTGCTATTTAGCGGAAGAGAAGGACGATGCTTCCTGGCCTACGGAGTAGAGTTAATCTAAAATATTACTTGGAAGATTTTCTCATCTCTTTGAAAGTATTAATTAACCCATTTGTAGAAGAGTCATGGGAATCAACCTGTTTATCATCTCCTAACTCCGGCAGTATCTTCTTTGCCAGTTGTTTGCCAAGCTCGACACCCCACTGGTCAAAACTGAATATATTCCAGATTACTCCCTGGACAAAGATCTTGTGCTCATACATCGCTATCAGACTGCCTAACTCTCTAGGAGTAAGCTTGTTGAACAGGATTGAATTTGTTGGTCTGTTGCCCTCAAATATTTTGTGGGGATATAATTTTTGAATCTCATTATCACTTCTACCATCTCTTTTCAATTCTTCGATAACCTCTTCTTTTGTCTTTCCATTAAGAAGGGCCTCTGTCTGTGCAAAAAAGTTTGATAACAAAATGTTATGATGTTCACCAATCCGGTTATGGCTGATCGCAGGCGCAAGAAAGTCTGCCGGAATTATTTTTGTTCCCTGGTGGATTAATTGATAAAAGGCGTGCTGGCCGTTTGTTCCGGGTTCTCCCCATATGACAGGTCCTGTCTGGTAATTAACTCTGTTCCCGTTTCTATCTACCGATTTTCCATTACTCTCCATATTTCCCTGCTGAAAGTATGCTGGAAATCTATGCATATACTGATCGTATGGCAGGATTACTTCTGTCTGTGCGCCAAAGAAATTGTTGTACCATATCCCTATTAAGGCCAGGATCACAGGAATGTTTCTTTCAAATGGGGACTCTTTAAAATGGCTATCCATTTCAAAGGCACCCTGCAGTAACTCAGCATAGTTCTCATATCCGATATAACATGCTATAGAGAGACCGATTGCAGACCAGAGTGAATATCTGCCGCCAACCCAGTCCCAGAAAACAAACATGTTATCTTTATCAATACCGAA
>JABGRF010000315.1 GCA_018648405.1 Candidatus Scalindua sp. | reverse complement strand
GAACCCTTAACAGCTTTATCTGTACATGCAAATTCAGTTCTCCTATCTCATCAAGGAAAAGGGTGCCACTATCTGCCAACTCAAATCTACCCCGTCTCAGATTCACTGCACCTGTAAAAGCGCCCTTTTCATGCCCAAACAGTTCGCTCTCCAGTACACCCTCAGACAACGATGCGCAATGAAGTGCTATAAACGGCTTATCCTTCCTGTCGCCATTGTGATGAATCGCATGGGCAACCAGCTCCTTACCCGTTCCGGTTTCTCCATATATTAACACCGAAGCAGCAGTAGGCGCTATCTCGGTAATTGTCTTAAAAACATTCTGCATCTCCGGTGTATTGCCGATGAACCCCGAGAAACTGTACTTATCATCCAGCTGCTGCCTTAACTCCTTATTCTGAAATATAAGCAGTTGTTTCTCCCATATCTTTTTAAGTATCAATTCCAGCTCTTCAATGTTTACCGGCTTGGTCAGGTAATCATCAGCACCCTTCTTCATCGCATCAATTGCCGTTTGTAGAGAGCTGAATGCCGTTATCATTATTACCGGTATATTTGGATCTTTCTTCTTAACCTTCTCTATAATGGAAATACCACTGATATCCGGTAACTTCATATCAGTAATAACTATATCAAAGTGTTCGGTATCAATTAGGTGTAACGCATCATTACCGGTATACACGCAGCTGGTATCATAACCATCCTGTATGAGGATTTTCCTCAGACCATCGGCTGTGTTTTTATCATCATCAATTAATAGTATTCCCGGTTTCTTCATTTTTATTATTACGATAAAGGCAATTCAATTATAAACTCAGCACCCTCAACCAGCTTTTCAAACCTGATATTACCACCATGGGCATGAATAATATTCTTTGTAACTGCCAGACCTACACCCGTACCGCCACTCTTGGTAGAATAGAAAAGTCCAAATATTTTATCATGCTGTTCATCGGGAATACCAGGGCCTGTATCTTTTATGGATATATTCAGATAACAATCTTTCTTTGATACGTTTATTGCTATGTCTCCCCCATCTATCATTGCCTCTATCGCATTAAGTATAATATTCATAAATGCCTGTTTGATTTTGTCTTTGTCTACTAATATCGGTGGACAGCTGCCCGTCATTGTTAAGTAAATATTAACACCATTCAGGTCTGCATGTGGATTGATAAGGGAGAGCAGTTGCTCAAGTATTTCTCCAATCTCCTCTTCAGTGCGATCTAAATCACCTGATTTAGAAAAGGTGAGACAATCTTTAGCTAATTTATTCAACCTGCTTATCTCTTCTTTGACCACTTTTACAACATCCGCAAGCTCTTTCCCTGTACCCAGATCATGCTTGGTAATCTCCCTCTCTAACAGTGACATCTGAATGTTAATTGCATTTAAAGGGTTCTTAATCTCGTGTGCCAGTTCGTTACTGTATTGACCAAGGGTTGATAGGGTCTTAGATCTGACTAATTCATCATTAAACATTTTTTCTTCAGTTATATCACGTATTACACCAACTACATATTCAACCTTATCATTTTCATCCTTTATAATAGAGTAGTTTGTTATTACCCGTTTCTGTTTACCCTCTTTGGTTTTGATAAGGTATTCGCGTGCAATCTTCGTCCGTTTTTCCTCAAATAAGTCGAGTCCCGGACACATCTCCAGACAATTACCGTCTGAGGAGTGGCATTTGAATATGTCTAAACAAATATAATCATTTTTTGTGATCTCTTCTTGAGAATAACCGACAATTTGTTCACAGGCAGGATTGAACAAAACTATTTTTCTATCCTTATCAAACATGAACACACCATCATCCAGGTATTGTAATGCAATTTCCTGTATATTTTGATTGTTTATAATCGTGCTATTCATATTAGTCCTTCAATGTAAACTCTTGATATTTGCTCTTATTACTAAATTTCAGTAGAATTATTATGATAATATACTCGATTTTAAAAACTCCCGGTTCATGCGGGCGATGTTTATAATGGAAATCCCTTTGGGACACTCTGCCTCACACTCTTTTTCATTTGTACAATTTCCGAACCCCTGTTTATCCATCTCCCCTACCATTGCAAGTGCCCTTTTTTTTGCCTCTGGATGCCCCTGGGGAAGCAGGGCAAACTGAGAAATCTTGGCACCAGTAAATAGCATAGCTGACGCATTAGGACATGCTGCTGCACAAGCTCCACACCCAATGCACTCAGCAGCATCCATAGCTTTTTCAGCTACCTCCTGAGGTACAGGAATAGCGTTTCCATCAGGTGCTCCACCGGTATTAACCGATATGTACCCACCCGCTTGAATAATCTTATCAAACGCACTTCTGTCTACGACAAGATCTTTAACAACCTTAAAGGCCCTTGATCGCCACGGTTCAATCACCACTGTATCACCGTTTGAAAAGTGCCGCATATGTAACTGGCAAAGGGTAGTTCCCTTTTCAGGACCGTGAGCACGGCCGTTTACCATTGCACCGCACGATCCACAAATACCTTCCCGGCAATCATGGTCTAAAGCGATTGGGTCTTTACCTGAAAGAATTATCTCTTCATTAACCACATCAAGCATTTCAAGAAAGGACATGTCTTTAGATATATTTTCTGCCTTGAAAGACTCTAACCGGCCATTTGATTCCTCTGCTTTCTGACGCCAGACTTTCAATTTAAGATTAATGCATTTTTCTCCGCTTGCTTGTTTCACTTATAACTCCTTTGTGTCAACTCAACATTTTCAAACTTCAGAGGCTCTTTGTGTAATTTTGGCTTGCGGCTATTTCCTCGATACTCCCAGGCAGAAACGTGGCAGAAAAGCTTGTCATCACGTAGAGCCTCATTTTCATCTGTTTGATAATTCTCATTAAAGTGCCCACCACACGACTCTTGCCTTTCAAGTGCATCTGTAACCATAAGTTCTCCAAATTGCAGAAAATCTGCGACTCTCCATGCCCTTTCAAGGCTCTGGTTGAAATCATATTCAGAACCTCCTACTAAAACGTTTTCCCAATACTCTGCGCGGAGATCTTTGATAAGCTTTTTAGCCTTTTTAAGGCCATTATTATTTCTTGACATGCCACAATATTCCCAGAGAATGTTCCCAAGTTCTCTATGAAAATTATCAACGGTTCTCTTACCTTTTATAGAAATGAGTTTTTCTATACGTGCCTCAACCTCATTATAAGAAGTATTGAATTCTTTATGATCCTCATCAACCTTATCATGAGATGCCTCTGCGAGATAACTGCCAATGGTATAAGGTATAATGAAGTATCCATCTGCAAGACCCTGCATCAAAGCGCTGGCCCCAAGACGATTCGAGCCGTGATCAGAGAAATTAGCCTCTCCCAATACAAAAAGGCCAGGTATAGTGCTCATCAGGTTGTAATCCACCCAGAGACCACCCATCGTATAGTGAACAGCTGGATAGATCATCATGGGTGTTTCATATGGATCTTGTGCCATTATCTTTTCATACATCTCAAAAAGATTTCCGTATTTTCTGGTAATAGCATCGTGACCGTCTCTTTTTATTGCATCCTTAAAATCAAGGTATACAGCAAGCTGCGTATCCCCTACACCTTTCCCTATATCACATTGATGCTTCGCATTCCTAGACGCCACATCTCTTGGTACTAGATTTCCAAAACCTGGATACTTTTCTTCAAGATAATAATCCCTCTCAGATTCTGGAATCTGTGCCGGCAATCTCTTATCTTCGGGTATTTTTGGCACCCATACACGGCCATCATTTCTGAGACTTTCACTCATGAGTGTCAATTTAGACTGATATGTACCTTTAACAGGAATGCATGTAGGATGAATTTGTGTAAGGCACGGGTTTGCAAAAAGGGCCCCTTTTTTGTATGAAGCAAAAGCCGCTGAAACATTTGATGCCATGGCATTGGTTGAAAGGTAGAAGGAATTTCCGTATCCTCCTGTTGCAAGAACAAGAGCATCAGCCGAATGTTTTTCAAGTTTACCGGAAACAAGATTCCTAACAATGATACCTCTTGCCTTTCCATCTATTACAACAAGATCGAGCATATCTCTTCTTGTAAAAAGCCTGATCTTTTTAGCTGCAATTTGGCGCGAGAGTGCTCCATATGCACCTAGTAGAAGCTGTTGTCCTGTTTGCCCCCTGGCATAAAACGTTCTTGATACCTGTGCACCTCCAAAACTTCTGTTTGCAAGCTGACCCCCAAACTCTCTTGCAAAAGGAACCCCCTGAGCAACACACTGATCAATAATACCATTACTGACCTGTGCCAGACGGTAGACATTTGCCTCTCTTGATCTGAAGTCGCCACCCTTAATGGTATCATAAAAAAGACGCCATATGCTGTCCCCGTCGTTCTGGTAATTCTTGGCAGCATTTATCCCTCCCTGAGCGGCAATGCTGTGTGCACGACGAGGGGTATCCTGAATACAGAATGTCTTTACTTCATATCCCAGCTCAGCAAGTGTGGCTGATGCCGATGCGCCGGCGAGACCGGTGCCCACAACGATAATTTCGAATTTCTTCTTATTTGCAGGGTTTACAAGGCCCAGTTCAAATCTGTGCCTATCCCACTTTTCGGAGAGCGGACCATCTGGTATTTTTGAATCGAGCTTCATTATCTCACTTTGTTAAGTAATTAACGTGATAAAAACTGGAAGAGAACCAAACCCAATTCCCACAAACAGACTGAATGCTGAGCTAATCACACGAAAAACAGGCATACACTCCAAATTATCAATCCCCAGAGTCTGTAACAGACTCCAGAACCCATGATCAATATGTGTTGCGACTACAACCATGGACAGAATGTAAAAAATAGTATATCCGGGGTTTGAGAACGTTTCTAATACAATCTGATATATAGATCTGTCTGCTTTTTCTACGAAGTGAAAATCAACAAGATGAAAAACAATAAAAATGAGTATTAAAAAGCCGGTATATGGCATAGTACTTGAACCAATTGTTCTACCCCCGGCATTTCTCTTTTTTTTATACCTTACAGGCCTTGCACGAAAATTCTGATAGAAGAGATAAGCCCCGGTGGAAATATGGATTATACCCAAAAGAAGTAGCCCAATTTCAGCAAGAATTAAGAGTGGACCTAAAGTGTGAAGACGCTCTGCATAAGAGTTAAAGGCATCGTTACCGGCATATATTATCAGATTTCCTGCAAGATGGCTTATCAGGAAAATGCAGAAGCCGAGTCCGGTAATAGCCATAACCAGCTTTTTACCGATTGAAGAACTCAGCAAAAGTATAAATCGGTTTGAATTCCAATGCATAATTATTCCAACAAAAAAGCCCACCAATAAGGTGGGCTTTCAGGATACAACATTTTTTCACATGAGAAAAACTCAAGTGATATATTAATAATCGATACTCAACAAACCAACATTTCTATTAAAATTATGGTGGTTGTATGGATCACTATGACATGTCTGGCATTTTATTTCAGGCTTACCTTCTCTCTTCCGTGCAGCAAACAGACTACCATGCATAGAGTTAGCTGCCAAATCTAACTGTGCGTGAGACGGCCCACCAACATGACAGTTTTTACACACCTTCGATTCAGATGCTTCCGAACGTGAGAATAAATGCTTCGGATGACAGCCTTCACAACTTCCCCCAGCCCCATCATCCCATGACTGGTTTAAACCAAGCATATGGCAATTTCTACAGTCCTCTCGCATTGTTACATTCTTAGTACTCGCTATTTCTGCAACTATACGCCCGTTAAAATGCTTACTGTTAGCAAAATCATTGTACATTGTCTCGTGGCATTCACCACATTTATTAGGTAAAACTTTTCCGCCTCTTTCGACAATCACACCGTGATCATTTCCATGGCATGAAATACATGAGACACCACTTTTTGAGTGTGGGCTACCCGTCCACTCTTTCACAACTTTTGGTGTCGCGTGTCGATGACAGGCATAGCAGTCATTATCAACAAATATTCCAAACGGTGGGATTTGTTTCTCCGCATATTCTTTATACACATCCGCACTCCAACTCGGATGAACAACCCCTATGTGACAGTCCGTACAGAAGAAATCCTCAAGATCACCATCTTCTCCCACTCTCTTTGACTGAGCAACAAACTCCAAGTGTTTTTTATCCTTCGTAAACTCTTCATGATCAGTATGACATCTGGCACAGTTGGCATTTACAATAGGAACACTGTCTTCAGCAATCGCAATAAACAGGCCTGAATTTTCACTGGTTTGGTAAGTCTTTCTGGAATGTTCAAACGAATCGTGTGCGCCATCACTCAACTTTGCATGCAAAAAACCCTTTATTCCAGGGCCAATATGGCAAGTATGACAAGCATGTACATGTTCATTATGATGCTTCGAACTCATAAACGAGTCATAATGCACGTCCATCTCATGACAACTACCACAAAATTCACTGGACTCAGCATAATGCCAGAACTTCCTACCTCCAACAATGCCGACAGCTACCAATATAATTAAAAGAACACCTATTAATTTTTTTCGCTTGTTTATCTGCCCAAATACCACTTTTATGGTATTTACCACTTTATCCGTAAAACATTCACAACCCATAAAGTCCCCCTTAATCTGTTAGCATTCGTTGACGGTACCACAACACTGATCTATATACAAATGTAGATTTTCGAGAATATTACCAAAAATGAGACTTAATATCAAGACCTTTTTAACATAAAAGACCCAAATCTATTTGATATTGATTTAACTTATTACTGATTGTATAATAATAAATCGTACTAAATAGATTACTATTATATTTCTTTAAGTATACACGAGATTTAGACTTATTTTTGAACTAAGGAGGCAGTAATTGAAGAGGATTCTTTTTCCCATTATCGTATTAATGTTTTATGTACCAAGCTTATATGCGCAAGTACCTGAAAAGCCGGCTGAAAAGGCTCAGGAATCAATAAACCAGAAAGGTAAGATTGAAATAGAACAGGATACTCAAAAAGCATTAGACAAAGAAGCCTTTCGTAAGGCTGAAAAGGTAGACAAATACATACTAACTGCAAATACTTTGCGTGAAGTACAAAATGATTACAATGGCGCTTTGGGTTTTTATAAGAAAGCTATAGAGCTTGATCCGAACAGATCTTCTCTTCACTGGTACACAGCCGGTGTTTACTGGAAGCTTGATAACCATGCAAAGGCAATGGAACATCTGGAATTATGTAGAAGCTTGATGCCACAAGAACCTGAAGAGCTCAATGAAGTTGATGATTTCATTGGCAAACTCATGGATTACCTAACTGTAGAAGAAAAAAGAGAGATTGCTAAAAGAAGAGTCAACGACAGAAGGCAACTTATGGAAAATGCTTTAGATGTCAGCAAAGGTAAATGGGAAGAGATGACACTTGTTGCATCCGGTGAGTTTCTTATGGGAAGTAAAGAAGAGGATTTTATCCCTGAAGAAATGCCTCAGCATGCTGTAATCCTTGATGCATTCTACATTGACAGATATGAAATAACAAATGCACAGTATTGGAAATTCATGGATTACATAATGAAGACCGGTGACCACAGCAAATGCTCTCCTTCAGAACCAATCAACAAAAGCCATCTACCCGGCAACTCTTTCAGAGGTTACGAGTATAAATACTATAACTATCCTGATTATCCTGTCACCAGGGTTGACTGGTATGATGCTTACGCTTATGCTGCATGGGCGGGTAAACGCCTACCTACTGAAGCAGAATGGGAAAAAGCAGCAAGAGGCACAGACGGAAGAAGATTTCCCTGGGGCAATGTATGGGAAATCAAATTTTGCAATGTTGGTACTGATGGCAATTTACCTGTTAGCGTTGGAAGCTTTGAGGACGGAAACAGCGTTTATGGATGCTATGACATGACTGGAAGTGTCTCAGAGTGGTGTGAAGATTGGTATCATCCTGAATACTACTTAGGCAGTCCTAAAAAGAATCCTAAGGGGCCGGTAAAAGGTACGGGCAAAAGAATTATCAGGGGTGGATCTATGTTTGCCCAAAATGTCTACAAACTACGCTGCGCAGTAAGAATGTTTGGGGAACCTGCTGATAGAAACAAAAGCGTAGGATTCAGATGTGCAAAGAACGCTGACTAAATCATTGAAAATGTGAGGCATGTCAAATGCAGTCCGGTGGAGTAGATATGCTGTCTACTTCACGTGATCCGTATCGTGACAAGACCTTGTACATTAATTGTCCGATATTGATTAATCAGGAATCTATAATTCCAATGAAAACAGAAACCTGTTGAATGTTTTCATGGAGATTGCATATGGCAAGATTGAAAGACTATGCATGAACTTAAATCTTATGACAGATTAAGGCGCAAGACCTTGATCCCTGAGGAGTGAGACAACTTAGATAATGATTCTCCTGTTCATCCAACCTCATAGATAGACGGATGGAGCAATAACCTTCATGTTTCTTCAAGGGGTACCAAGGGCAGAATGCTTTACAAGAAGTTTTTGTCTACCTTATTTGCATCTTCAATACATAAACTTGCGTTACTTAGTTATGAGCCCCTGCTGCTTTTTCTTTTTGCTCAAATGCTTTCGCTTCTTCCATAGCTTCCGCTGCTATTTTATGTTTTTGAAAGGCGTCGTCCTTTTCAGCAGCTCCAGTAAGCTTCGCATCAAACTCTAAGAGACTTGGCGAACCACCGGCAGTCTTTCTTATCATCCTATATTTTTCAAATTCATCATGCGCAGCAGGAGCATCGCCCAACTTCTCTAAGGCCGCAGACTTATTATAATAAGCATCAGCATAACCACGATCTATCTGAATTACTCTATCATACTCTTCTATAGCCTCTTTAAACAATTCCTGCTTATGGTAAATAGTACCAAGATCGAAATGAGCATCCGCATAATTAGAATCCACCGCAATTACCTTCTTGAACGCCTCTATTGCTTCATTATATTTATTACCACTAGCAGAAATCACACCAAGATAGTAGTGTGCATCCGCTTTCTCCGGATCTATTTCCAAGGCTTTTCTTATACTATTAACAGCCTCATCCATCATGCCCTTAAGGTAATATACCAACCCGAGATTACAATACGTATCAACATTACCCAGGTTTAAATCATCCGCTGTTTTCAGTTCCTTAAGTGCTTTATCATATTTATCCAATGCAATATAGGCAATTCCCAGATTGTAATGCGCCTTTTCATATGCAGGTTTAAGCTCGATAGATCTTTCATATGCAGGTACCGCCTTCTCAAGCAAGTTAAGATCCTGATATGCGACACCCAGATTATAATGAGCACTCGGGTTATATGGATCATATTCCAGCACTTTTTTATACTGTTCAAAAGCCAGATCCATTCTCCTCAACTGTTGATA
The DNA here is from genome assembly GCA_018648405.1 of Candidatus Scalindua sp. GTDB lineage: Bacteria > Planctomycetota > Brocadiia > Brocadiales > Scalinduaceae > Scalindua. Next base: position 2,157 of record JABGRF010000315.1, on the reverse strand, counting down.
ATAAATACCGAGCCTTATACGGGCGTTTGAATCTTTCGGATCACTCTCTACTGCAGCTGTATATAACGTAAGCTTATCATCAGGAACACCAATTTTAGTGAAAACCTCAGATAGCTTCATATGGGCATCAAGATAATCCGGCTTTAGATCAATCGCCTTTCTATATTCTTTTGCAGCCTGATCCAACATTTGCTTTTTGAAATAGATATCTCCCAGCTTACAGCGAATTTCAGCCGCGTTTGTATCAAGATCTACAGCCAACTTATACTCTTCTATCGCTTTATCAAGCTTACCCTCAATAGCAAATTTATCTCCAAGCCCAATATGGTTTTGCGCATTATCACAACTTATGGCAACACCAACTATAACAACTACAAATAAAAAATTATATCTTTTTAGAAATCTTAAAATCATCTACATCAATTCCTTCCTGTCACAGTAATTAAGACAACCGGCTCCCACATAGTGTATGAACCAGTTTATTTATTGAAATGTCATTTTCAGAAATTATTAATCATCATATTCTAATAACCAGTCCTTGAAACTTGGAATCATATATCTCTGAACTCTCTCTTTATCCTCTACACCTCGCAACGCAAGAGCAGCTGCCTCAGAACCAGTCTTTGCCTTTACAATCTTACTATAGGTTATGTAATCATTATACGCTTGCGGTGTATTTCCCATTGAAGCATATATCTGACCTCTATTGTAGAATGCATCCTCATAGTTCCTATCAATCACTAATACCAAATCATATTCTGCTATCGCACGGTCTAATTTACCAAGTTTGTGATAAACTACTGCTATATTGAATTGAGAATTAGTATGTTTCGGGTTAATCTCCAACGCCTTTCTGTTCATCTTTAATGCATTATCATATTTTTCCTGGAAAGCATATACAATACCCTTTTGATAATACGCTTCAATCGCAGTCGGATCAATCTCTATAGCCTTATCGTAAAATGCAATTGCCTCTTCAAACTTCTTTTCCTGTAGTTTGATCATACCGTAATCTACATAAACCGAGGCATATTTCGGGTTAATTTCTAATGTCTTTTTATACTCGCTCATAGCTCTATCTAGATTATTAGACTTCAGGTAAGAGACTGCAAGGTTATAATGCGCATCATCATATTTTGGATTCATCTCAATAGATTTTAAATAGAGAGGTATTGATTTGTCCTCAAAAAGTCCCATGTCCTGATAAGCTACTGCTAAGTTGTAATAAACAAAAGGATTATCTGGGTCTAATTTAAGAGCTTCTTCGTATTCTTCAATTGCCTTTCTAGTCTGATCCCATTTGTGATAGAAAACGGCAAGATCAATATGAGCCATTGGATCGTCAGGGTTTTCCGCAACAGGATTGTACTTTGTCTGAAAAGCGTCATCAGGATTCCCAATTTCTATGTAAGCGTCTGAAAACCCTTGATAAGCTTCTACAAATGTAGGATCCAGCTGAAATGCCTTTCTATAATGGCCCGCTGCATCTTCAAGCAGATTCTTTTTCATAGCCACATTTCCCAGTCCAAAATGTGCCCTGGCAAGACCCGGGTTCTTTTCAACTGCTTTCTTAAATTCAACTGACGCCTTTTCTATTTTTCCCTGTTTCAGCAATAATTCCCCAACTTCAAGATGGTTTATCTGCTCTCCGCATCCCGCAAACACCACTAATGCGAGTAACAGTGTCAGAGCACCAAATTTATTTATTTTGTTCATAATTATTATCAACATTCATTCCTTACCTGAAAAAATTATAAATTTTTTGTTAAAATATAATATACACAAAAAATTCAGAAATAGTTAACTAAATATTATTATAAAAAAACCCACCATAATGGTGGGCTTTTTTGTAATATCTCTGCTTAAAAAAAGGGAGCCAGGCAATCAGCCCGGCTCCCTTTTAGTATACTTCTACTTCTTATCTAATCACATCAAATCAATGATGTGCACTGTGTGTACCAGCAGACATTCCCACTTCCTTCAGCATCCTGTTGATGTACTCAACTTCTGCTGCAGGTGCATGGTGTGTATCCAACCAGCCCGGCTCAGGACATAGATCAAATATAGTCTTGCCAGGGAACTCCTTAACAATCTTCATACCTGACAACTGATCTAAGTAATCTCCTTTTCTCCAGAACTCAGCAGGTACCCAGTTGA
>JABGRF010000214.1 GCA_018648405.1 Candidatus Scalindua sp. | reverse complement strand
GCAAGTTTTTTGATATCTTCAGGCATCGTCGCGGAGAAAAGGAGTGTCTGGTGTTCACGAATAATACACGATAAGATGAATTCAATATCTTCAAGAAACCCCACCTTGAGTAGCTCATCTGCCTCATCGAGAATGGCACATTTCACATGTTTAAATGAGACTACCCCACTATACAGATAATCCAAAAGCCGGCCAGGCGTTGCAACCAGAATATGCACACCTTGCTTAAGCTTGGCAATATCTATATCCTTGTCAAACCCTCCATACACGGCAAAGGGAACAACTTTGGTTCTTCTCGCGATATGTTGAATCTCAGTAACATACTGTATACATAATTCGCGCGTAGGTACAATCACAAGCCCCTGAATAGCATTAATCTCGGTATCCACTTTTTGAATAAGAGGAATTGCACAGGCAGCTGTCTTTCCAGATCCGGTCTCAGCAAGAGCACAAAGATCATGCCCCTCTGCAATGATTGGGTAAGCCGCCTCCTGAACAGGAGTCATCTCTTCAAATCCCATCTTTTCAAGTGCGCCTAGAATGTCTGAAGGGATGTCAAGTTCACTGAATTTCATAAATTTTTTATCTTTCTTTACAAGGTTACAAAAAGTTCTAAGACAATAATTGGGAATATTCCCTTGATATATACAAATAAATGGGAAGTATTCCTGATTATTGTCTATCTTTTATCATAATTGCAGGCACTTTAATAGCGTGAGTGGGTGTTGGTAATGAATGAATACAGGATATGCATTTACTCTCTACTACTAATACTTGAAAACTCAAAACCGCATCCGATAAACTACAAATATCATATCTCAAGGCCACATAATACCTTAAAATGGATATAATTGCCACCTAAATGTTTTGAGGTGTAATGGCCCTGTTCCAGATACTATTCATTTCAGATAATGCATGATCTTCAATGCTTAAAATGCACAAATACCCTTCCAAAGTTCTTACTGTCCTTGTTAATACGGTGATATCTCTTTTTTATGTCAGGGCGCTCCAGAAAACGCAGGACGCTCTTCTTTAACTGACCGCTTCCTTTTCCGGGAATAATTTCCACAAGGGCAATCCTTTTTTCAGTGGCCTCATCAATTATCCGGTTAAGCTCTTTTTCAATCAATTTCCCATTTTTACATATTTCATGTAAATCCAGTTTTAGTTTTGCCATAAATTCTTTTTCACCGCTAAGACGCGAAGAACGCAAAGAAAAAAACTAACAAATAACAACAACCCTGTCTGCTGTGTTCTTAAATTGTAAATCTAAAATCGAAATTCGCAAATCATAATTCCTTGTTTCAATCTTCTGTCAAATGCCCCAATCGCTCCTTAAGCATCTCCTTCATATAACAGTTTATCTCCCACTGGTCAGCAATGGGCTTTCCTGTGGAAGGCAGGGTTACCATATATTCGGGAGGCCCAAACTCGGAACAGACAGGCAGTAATTCGGAATCATTGTTTTTGTGATGCTCCGCTATCTTTTCCCACCATCTTACGTGCACTTCAACAGCCTCCTCCCATTCGCTTACTCTCGGATCAGTAATCTGGGGAGAAGTTGCACTGCCCACTCGGGCATGAATATAATCTGCCCGTTCAATAACGCGGTCCACAGAATTCTGCTGATTCTGAAGCAGGGAGTTGTGGACACAACACCAGTGTGAAAAATCAGCAGTAAATCTTATCTCCGGCAAAGCATCAATAATCGCCATTGTAGATGTCGTACAAAAAGTAGCCCGGGCGCGATGAGTCTCATGCAGGACTTTTATCCCAAGTTCACTGGCAAGTTTCTGAGCAATTGAAATCACTCTTATATTTTCCGCCAAAGGCCAATAGTCCTTTCCGCAGTGGACGTTCGTTAATAACGTATTCAACCCCGAAG
>JABGRF010000253.1 GCA_018648405.1 Candidatus Scalindua sp. | reverse complement strand
CTCAGATTGATGGGCAAGGCAACCACAACTAAGCAAATCCAACAAAGCCTGGAATTCTCATCCACCCATGGTGTATGGAACCACGTGATGGGTTTCTTCGGATTTCCCGGCGAAACCTACGAAGATGCAAAATCATCTATGCTGTTTTTAGAAAGCAGTAAAGAACACATACACTCTATTGGCTTTGGAACTTTTGATCTCACTAAATATTCTCCTGTTATAAAAAATGCAGATAAATTTGGAGTAGCCTACTCCAGAAATGATGAATGGGATTTAGCTCTGGATTATTATTTTACCGTGAATGAAGGCATCGGGATAGAGGAAGCAGGTCGGGTTCTTGAAGAGTTTGAACAAAACCACTATCCAGGATGGGATTTAAAAATCTATATTCGTGAATATCTCTTTTTGTATGTAGCTCATTTTGGAACCAACAAGCTTCCATCCCTCCAATTCAAGTCTCAGTAAAAATCAAGGAGTATAAAAACGAACAATTATTAAGATCTATTTTTTCCCACCGTATACGGCTTCACGATACTCTTTCCAGAAGCAATCTGCCATGCGGAATCCGGCTTCTGCAAGAAGCTGAGTTTCTTCCGTAATGGAAAGCGGATTATCACCATCTCTTTTCTCCTTTGATGTATATTCCGAAGCGATGTAATCCAACGTTTTCTCCTCATTCTTCAGGCTTCGAGATCTCTCCTGTGTACCCTTGTAAAGTAAGCGTCGATATAACGCTTCATTCGCGGGATCGACTGCATTAAATATATCACAATTAACAAACCAACCATCCGGCTTGAGTATCGAGTGAACATATTGAAACAGTTTCAGTTTCTCTTCCCTCTGTAGGTGGTGGAGTGCAAAAGCAGAAACTACAGCATCAATCCCGGCAACGTCTTTTACTTTATCAGGTAATTCCTGAAAGGTTGAAGTTTTGAACGTGATCTGCCCCAATTGTTCCTTAAGCCTTATCTTTGCCTTATCTATCATCATTTCTGCCGCGTCTATTGCAACAACAGAAGCACGTGGATACATCTCAATAATTTTATGAGTAAGATAGCCAGTGCCTACACCAAGATCTAAAATTCGTATCTTTTCAGAACTATCAAAGGGTAGTACTTCGCCGGCAATAGATGCCATGTGCTTACGATTCGGATGCCATACATCCATATCAAGATCGTACGTCGCAATAATGTTACTGTTATTGAAAGCGTATGCTGTCTCTCTCTGGTCATTTTCAGACATTTAAATACCTCACAAAATTGAATTAGTTGAATTTACAAAAAAAGCCCCCAACACCTTCTAACAGATATTGGGGGCTTTCATGTCTTCATTATAATAATATTTTACAATTACTCTATATTTCTATATGCGACCCTCTCTCGACAGTTTTACAGTAAAATATATGAGCGTACTTTATAATATATTTATAATTTGACAACATTCGAGGCCTTGAAGCCCTTTTCGTCTTTAACAAGCTCGAACTCTACCTTATCTCCTTCCGCAAGGCTCTTAAAACCCTCACACTGAATTGATGTGTGATGTACAAAGACATCATCTCCATCATCCTGAGAAATAAAGCCAAAACCTTTTGAATCGTTAAACCATTTGACTGTTCCCTGTGGCATACTAAAATCACCCCCCTCTGTATAGCAAAAAATGACAATAAAAAAAGGCGACAAGGTACGTACCTTGTCGCCTCTCAACTAAGAAATATATGTTAATACTGCGTAAATGGTATTGAACGTATTAATGGTATTAATGTTGTTGCAATGCAAATTAAAAAGATACTGATACTAAAGACGCGATGATATTATCAAACATTATTTATTAAAGCAAGAGAAAATATAGTTTATTATTTACTCCTTAAGGGTATATTTCATATAAT
>JABGRF010000202.1 GCA_018648405.1 Candidatus Scalindua sp. | reverse complement strand
ATATTTGATCTTACAGAAACTTTAAACCATGATAGAAGAGATTACCAACGATTACCTATGCGCTAAAGAAATCAGCAAGGAATATACAATTGGTAAAACGTCTATCCGTGTTCTCGACAAGGTGAATCTGGACGTAAAAAAGGGTGAGATATTAATCATTTTGGGAGCTTCTGGGGCAGGTAAAAGCTCACTCCTCCACATCATGGGTATACTAGATTCACCGACTTCAGGCCATGTAAGTTTTAAGGGCGAAAACTTAAGTATTATTGGGCAGAAAAAATTAGCTGAAAAACGGAACAGGATATTCGGATTCGTATTTCAGTTTTATCATCTTTTGCCGGATTTTAATGCATTAGAAAACGTTATGATGCCTCGCCTGATAGGCAGAAGATTTTTTAAGACAGTGTCTAAAAAGGAACAAACAGAAAAAGCGACAGAGCTCTTAGAACGTGTAGGTCTTAGAGACAGAATAAATCATAGACCAAACGAACTCTCAGGTGGAGAGAAGCAGAGAGTGGCAATTGTCAGGGCGTTAATGAATGACCCTGAGATATTGCTATGTGACGAGCCTACAGGTAATCTTGATACAAAGTCTGGTCGTGAGATTCAGAAATTGATCTGGGATTTAAACGAAAAAACGAAACAGACTGTGGTGATTGTTACTCATGATGAAAGATTTGCAGAAACCGCAGGGCGTGTAATCAGAATGGCTGATGGTAAGATTGTAGATTATTCTAGTAACTAAAAGGAGCATTATAGTAGATGGAGCCTAAGGTATATATAAACGGAGAGCTATATCCAAAAGAAGAGGCTAAGGTTTCTGTTTTTGATCATGGCTTGTTATATGGCGATGGAGTCTTTGAAGGAATTAGATGTTACAATGGCGCTGTATTCAAACATTCAGAACATATCGACAGGCTTTATAGTTCTGCAGAGGCAATTTCACTTGAAATACATTTGACCAAGGATCAGCTTAAGGATGCCGTTATAAATACCCTGGAAGCTAACAACTTAAAAGACTCTTATATCAGGCTAATTGTAACCAGGGGAGTCGGAAAACTTGGTCTTGATCCTTTCAATTGTGAAACGTCACAGATCATAATTATAACAGATACCATCCAGTTGTATCCTAAGGAGTTATACGAAAATGGCCTTGATGCAATTATAGTACAGACAATTCGCAATCATTCAAAAGCGCTTAATCCCACGATAAAATCTATGAATTATCTTAATAATATTCTTGCAAAGATTGAATGTCTTAACGCTGGTGCTGCTGAAGGTATCATGTTAAATACAGACGGTTACGTGGCAGAATGTACCGGAGACAATATTTTCATAGTAAAAGATAATGAAATTTTAACTCCTCCTGTTTCCGCAGGAATTCTGGTCGGCATAACGAGAAACGTTGTTATTGAACTTGCAAAGGAAGCCGGTGTAACGGTAAAAGAAGTGCAGATGACACAGGATGACTTGTTTGAAGCTGATGAATGTTTTTTGACGGGAACTGCCGCAGAAATTATTCCAGTAGCAAACATAGACGGAAGAAAAATTGCCACTGGAAAACCAGGTAAGATTACTCTCAGTTTATTAAAGAAATATCAGGAACTTACTTCGTCACATTCTTCTTTGTAAACAGCGTTTCATAAAGAATCATTCCAACCCCCACGCATATGAGAGCATCTGCTATATTGAATGTTGGCCAATGATATCCCCAGCCTAAATGGACATCTATAAAATCCCTGACATGGTGATGGAAGATCCTGTCCCACAGATTCCCTATTGCGCCTGAGAGAATCATGCCAAAAGCAATATCAGTGATCAATCCGGATTTATCAAAACTTCTGTAAAACCACACGATGGCGCCTATAGCTGCTATACAAAAAAAAATGAGGATGTTGT
>JABGRF010000373.1 GCA_018648405.1 Candidatus Scalindua sp. | reverse complement strand
CGGAGATACAAAAACCCCTATGCTGATTACACTGGTAATGAATTGTGTAAATATACTATTTAACTGGCTTCTCATATTTGGTATATGGATCTTTCCACGTATGGAGGTGGCCGGGGCTGCATGGGCTACATCAATCGCTTATACAATAGGTGCATTGCTGATTTCTTACAGGCTTCTGAGCAGAAAAAGTATTTTAACAATAAGTTTTAAACATATTGTTAACGTGAACATATCCATCATTAAAAGAATTTTAAGAATTTCACTTCCTGCAACATTAGATGCCTCTTTAACCCAGATGGGTTATCTCTTTTTTATTAAGATAGTTACCATGCTTGGCACAGTTTCACTTGCCGCGCATCAGATTGCCATCAGGATAGAGGCCCTTTCATTTATGCCGGGATTTGCACTAGGAGTGGCAACCACCACGATTGTGGGACAAAGTCTTGGTGCGAATAAACCAGATCTGGCAAGGTTGAGCATGAGGAAAAATTGCCAGATCGCACTGGCATTGATGGGATTCTTTGCATTTATATTCCTGGCATTTGCCAAGCCAATGGCAAACATTTTTCATCCGGAGCAGGACGTCTTAGCTCTCAGCGCTTATTGTGTAATGATTGCCGCAATAGAACAACCAGCACTGGCAATTTATATTGTATATGCCGGCGGTTTACGGGGAGCAGGAGACACATTGAGTCCCATGATTGTTACGATAGTGGGGACTTTGTGCATTCACTTACCGGTTGCGTATATCTTTGGGATTGTGCTAGAATGGGGGCTCGCAGGGATCTGGTTTGGTGCGGCGCTTGATTGGATAGTACGTGCTATAGCCGTATACATACTCTTCCGAAAAGGAAGGTGGAGAACAATAAAGATATGAAAATTACTTTTCTTGGTACAGGGACATCATACGGTGTACCAATAGTAGGGTGTGAGTGCCGTGTCTGTATGTCAGACAATCCAAAAAATTCCAGAATGCGTTCCTCGATTTTTGTCTCTGATGGAGAATATAACATACTTATAGATACGGCAACGGAATTACGTATTCAGTGCTTGAAGAATAATGTAAAGAGGTTGGATGCTGTGCTGTTAACACACGCTCATGCAGATCATGTTTTGGGATTCGATGACCTCAGACACTTTAATAGAAAGCGGAAAACCAATATTCCGGTATATGGCTCCGAGGAAACAGTAAATAATGTATATAGAATGTTCTCATACGCATTCGAGGAAGTATCTTCAAATGGCAGCAAACCAAAAGTTACTCTCATACCAATTGAAGGGAACCTTAATTTATCTGGAATAGAAGTAATTCCTGTTGACGTGATGCACGGACAGGAAAGGGTTACTGCATATAGATTTGATAAATTTGCCTATGTAACTGATGTAAGTCAAATACCTCAGGATTCCGTGGAAAAGCTGAAGGGGCTTGATTTACTCATTATTGCCGCTCTCAGAAACATTCCTCATGAAAAACATTTCAGTATTGAACAAGCCATAAAAATGGTTTCAACGCTAAAACCAAAACAGGCACTATTTACGCACATCGCACACGAAGTAGAGCATGAAGAGACAGATAAAACTTTACCTGTCGGAATTAAACTTGCGTATGACGGTCTATCAATTGATGTTTGAATTCTTGACAACTTATGTTCTAACCCTTGGTGAATGCAGTAGTTGGAAATATATTGACAATATTATAGCCTTTTGATAGTATCGCTTCGGAACAAATAAATGATAGAAAATGTATTAAACATTGTACACCATAAAGAGCCCGTTAAACACCAGATAGGAGAGACGCGAATGTACAAAAAAATTATTATCGCAGTAGTGTGTGTTGCTACAATTGCAATTTTATCCACCGGTTGTCAGATGACTGGAACACAGAAGGGAACAGCTGCTGG
>JABGRF010000020.1 GCA_018648405.1 Candidatus Scalindua sp. | reverse complement strand
GAATTTTTCTTATAGAGAAGTTGTCAGTAAAGGTAGAGGAAGCAGTATAGCATATTAACATATTGCATATAGTGCTTTAAAGATAAGATTCATAGTTTGTCAAAAACTCATTTCTTATGTTAACTTTTGCCCTTATTGACAGGAGGTTTAAATGCAGAACTATTTTATTAAGTTACTAATTGTGTTATCAGTAGTAGTATTCGTAGCAAGTTGTACAACAACAGGCAACAAAAAGACGGACGAACAACAGATGACCAGTGATAAGACGATGCGTCCGCCATTTGGTAATGCAGAAGATATTGATTATGCCAAACAGCTTTGGGCAAAGATGGAGGCAAGAGGCTTGAATTCAACACCTGCGAATCTTTATGTTGGCGGCCCGCCACATGGTCCGGTACGTGAGGTTTTGGAAGCAGTTATTGATGGTAAGAGAATTATTGTCAAACGAAACTTTGGCGGTGAAGGTGTCAGCGTAGAAGCAGTGAGTCAGAATCGGGCAGCATTTCTCAAAGCAGTTACGGTAATGGCCAAACGTGAGGATGGTTATGATGCGGAAAACGGTAATTGGTTCTGGGTCAAGTATAAGCCTAATGGAAATCTACATACCAATGCAAAAGGAATGAAGCTGGCAGGCAGAGTCGCTAAAGGTATGGATAAGGGCTGTATCGCCTGCCATCAATCGGCTTCCGGTAATGACCTTGTGTTTGCGCATAATAAAGAGGCCAACGCGAGTGTTGTACATGTTGAATAAACAGGGGCAATGCCCATAGATTTTAACATTAGTAGAATCGGAGGAGCGCCTACCTGTTTATGTATGGTGCCCTCCGTTTTTTAAACTTGAAATATCTCCTTTTATCTGTAAGCCTGTTGGCAAAATAAGCAAGTTGTTATTGTCTCCAACACTTTAAAAAAGCAGGATGAGAGTTGACCTGTTTAGTGTTAAAATAAATCATCATCTTCCCAGACTTTTTCTGTTTTACGGGAATATCTCTTGTTTACAATTTGTCCTAAATGTAGGAAAACAGTTTTCTTATTTGGAAGAATAAAACATGACTCAAAAAGAACACCTTCTGGGACATATAGATGCCTTATACAGGTCTGCACTGTATCTTGCTAAAAATGAAAGCAGTGCGGATGATCTGGTTCAGGAAACGTGTTTGAAGGCATTTAAGTTCCTGCAGGATGATAAAGAAATCAGGAATGTGAAGGCATGGCTGTTCAGGATATTAATGAATACCTTCATCAATAAATACAGGAAAGACAAACGTGAGCCTTCTCTGGTTGATTTTGATAGTGTCGAAGCGTTTCATGAGTCGTTGCAGGAAGAGGTCATGGCACCGTCAATTCTGGATGACGAGTCGGTACTTGATAGCCTTATGGATGATAATATCAAAGGGGCGCTGGAGGCTCTGCCTGATGACTTCCGCATGGTAATACTGCTTTCTATTGTTGAGGGTTTTTCTTACAAGGAGATTTCTAAAATAATCAATTGCCCGGTTGGCACAGTAATGTCCAGGATATACAGGGGACGAAAGATGCTAAAGGAAAAACTGGCCAGTCATGCTAAAAAATATGGATTTGGAAAAGAGACAGAAAAATGAATTGTAACGACGTTAGAAAATATTTTTATGCCTTTCTTGATGATGAGCTCGATGTTGAGAAAAACATTGAGGTCCTGGCACATCTAGATATGTGTTGTGAGTGTAGCCAGAGAATGGAGAAAGAGAGGCTGCTTCAGAACCGGGTAAGAGAAACCGTTTGTGAAGTGAAGGCTCCTGATTATCTTATGGAAGCCATTTTAAGAGGAGCGGAAGAGAAGTCAAACTTCTTTGTACTATTAGTGAGAAATTTGCTGTCCGGAAGGCGTCTGGTTCCTGCTATTGGCTTTGCGGTAGCGATGATTATGGTTGTTTATC
>JABGRF010000166.1 GCA_018648405.1 Candidatus Scalindua sp. | reverse complement strand
AAACGGCGGTTATTGACACCTGTAGTTTTTCATATTACCCACTTCCATAATATTGCTAATGTAAATAACAAAGCAGGTTGGAATGATCAACTCACTAATCTTTTGGGGTCATGCTGCTTTCAACTAAGCTATTAGAGAGTTTTGCGTAAAACTGTTTCCCACAATCCAAACACATATGTTTGTTCTTCTTTGTCAATAATTTTACCAGCTTTTTGCGATGAACTAATTGAGTATATTCCGAATTGCATTTGGGGCAAAGAGTAAGGCTTCTAACTTGCGTAACCTTCGATTTCTTCACATTAAGCTCTGCCTGAAAACCGTTCTCTGTAAATAATTCTATTCCACCAATTATGTTGTCAGATTGATCGGTTAAGATACTTATGCGGTGAGATACAGCTAATCGATGACCATTCTTGTGGTGCATGTAGACAACCCCATCACGTGGTATCCCATCAGTCATGGTTTCAGTGAGGGGGCACATATTGGCGCAGAGACTATTGCCATCAACATCAACATGAGAAAGTATATTGTCAGAACAAGCTTTTCCCACTACCTCGTCAGCACGGAAACCTGACAATTGTTCGGCGGCTTTATTCCAATATGTTATGACCTTGTTTTTGTTTACAAAAAAGAGTCCTTCATGAAGGTTCTCCATGATCCGATCATAGGACTCTGTTGCTAAAGACATTGGTGTTTTCCCCACTAATTTGGAAAGTAAAATAACTTGAGCTTGATTTTGAGCAATGTATATATCTCAAGGTAAGAGAAAAGCCTGGCGACTGATATTAAACGATTTGCCTTAAGATTTAAGGGTGTCTCACTATTCAGGCACTATTTTGCAGTCTCAAAAACCTGGGTTTTTGATCGACAGAATGCACAACTGTCAGCAACTGCTTAATACATGAGTCGTAATCCTATTCGCCAACGAGTATCCCTTTCTAGACTGGTAACGGGGATGTTTTCCCAGATCGGCACCTGGACGATCGATTCCAGGATCATTGAACCATAAGTGTACTTCAATCCTGGCGATATAAAGACCACGGACTCTGTGTCATTCACCTCGACTGAAGAAAATTGATCTGCTTGATCAACGAGAAGATTTAATTCCAGAACCGGTGCTAGAGCCATATTGTTGAAGCCCAACAGGGGGAGCTGTCTTGCCATGGCACCATCTAGACTATATTCCCAGCCTCTGGAAATTGCATCTTGTTGGGAAAAGACATCCTGAATTCGAAACGTCGTGCTAGCATCTAATGCCAATGTACCACGTCGAAGAGATACGTAAAGGCCGGGCGTGAATGACCAATAGTCATCAGACAAACCCTTCTCCCCAGTCCCCAATGTCAGATCTCACTATGTTGAGGCTAATGCTGATCACATCTCTGATCACCACAGTGAAGTTGAAGCCACTCACACCAATGATCATAGGCATAAATTTGATAACCCTGTTGATTGGCACATAACTAGGACGCAGTCAACTAGCTCATCTTTTTCCAATGATGAATTTATAGAACTATATGGACACAGCTTATATGGTCCGCAGATTATTAAGTCCAGAGTCCATTTGTTTGAACGCCTGCGACCCAGTGATATCCATGCATCAAGTTCCACTATTCGTGGACCTCCTCATTTATCATAATCGTTATACATCCATCTAATTTTAGATAGCTATTTATTCCAATTTTAACGTCCGTTTTACGAGGGCTTTATAAAAAGGTTTTATTGATGAACTACTTTTTCAAACGAACATTAACCAAAAACAACGCTTTGATTGTTTTGGCTGTATTGGCGTTTCTTTTTGCCAGCACTCCTGATGTGTATGCTCATGGGGTAACCGAAGGAGATAAAGGCTATATCCAGGAGAGTTCAGGTACAATGATTGTACCTTTTATCTATCTTGGTGCTAAACATATGGTAACC
>JABGRF010000047.1 GCA_018648405.1 Candidatus Scalindua sp. | reverse complement strand
GAGCAGCATTACAAAAAGTACGGTGAGCAGATAAGCTGTTTTTGCAAAGAGAGAGGGAAAGATTATATTCCCTTTACCCCTGGCATCGACCTCTATCGTGCTTATTCAATTGCTACGATAAGGCGCGATGTCATCAAGTTGATTACAAGAGTGGCTCCAATAAATCCACGTGTACAGATTGAGAATGGTGGAGTACCCTGCCTTGGGCCAAACTGCACACAAGAGTACCTACAGGAGAAATCAATCTGGAACTTATGGGCAGGTGAGAAGGTTAAGTTTACCGGCCCTTATGGCAATTTCTGTCTGAAAGAAGAGAAGCATAAAGCCGTTTTCGTAGCAGGCGGAGCTGGACTTGCACCCATATTAGCACTCCTCGACCAATGGTTCGCAGAGGGACGTAAAGAAAAAGTATACTTCTTCTTAGGTGAAAGAAGGTTTCAGGACATTCCCATGCTCTATATATCTAAATGGCTCCACTGGCAAAAAATACATCATAACTTTAAATTCATACCGGTAATGTCAGGCGCATTCAGGGGGGACAACCCATCTCAATTAGATGATATTGATAAAGAGTGCTTCTTCGGTTTATCAGAAGAACACCAGAAAGATATCATAAAATGCGGCTTGATTGATAAGAGCGGAGAGAAGTGGCTTGGCAAGGTTGGTTTTATTGGCCCATTGCTTACTAACTACCTTAAGCATGATGATCCTAAAACAACATTTTATTTATGCGGACCGGCCCCGATGACCGTGACCGTAATAGACTCAGCGGCCAATACTATCGGATTGAAAAAAGAGAATGTTCTATTTGATGATTTCACCGGCACCCTTACCCCATCTCTTGACTTAATCTATCAGAAACTCATGATGACAAAGATGTTCAAACAGCTCGGTTTGCATCATGCCGACAAAGATATAGAGAAAATTACTAAGATACTAGTCATTAAATTAATACTGAGGGATAAGATCGATGAAAGCTACATCTTCTTAGACAAAATCAAAGAAATTCTAGCACAGCAATCAGACAAGGAAGACCTCCTGAACAAATTATTTAAGGAATATGAATAGAAATATTTGTTGATTTTATCTACTATTCCAATTAACATACTTAACTTGCTCGACGTAAAGACGTTAGACACGAGTTAAACAAATTGACACGAATAAATAAAAACCTATTACTAACATAGATTTACATATACTAAAGAAGGAGTCTTAAAAATGTTACTTCAAGATAAAACCATACTCATTGCCAATATTTCAGGTAAACGCAGCACCGGTTGGGCAATAGCGCAATCTCTTGCGAAACAGGGTGCAAAGATTGCATATACATATCAAACAGAAAGGTTTGGCAATGAAGTCAGAAAACTTTTCGAACCTTTAGACGGAATAGATTTAGGAGAGTGCGATGTCACTTCCGATGACGATATAGATAAACTTTTTGAACGATTGGGAAGCAAAGTTGATACCCTGGACGGATTGGTGCATACTCCAGCATTCGCAAAAGAAGAGGATCTCACTAATGGTTTTATCAATACATCACGTGATGGGTTTAAGCTTGCTTTGGACATAAGCTGCTACTCCTTAATTGCATTATGCAGAAGTGCATTACCACTGATGGAAGTACGCGGCGGATCCGTAATTGCACTTTCATATATTGGCGGAGAAAAAGCAGTAAAAAATTACAATGTGATGGGAGTTGCCAAATCAGCACTTGAATCGAGCATTCGGTATTTAGCGGCTGATTTAGGACCGAAGAATATTCGTGCCAATGCAATCTCTGCTGGTCCAATGCGAACGTTGGCAGCCAGAGGCTTAAAAGATTTTGCGGTTATGTATGACGGCATGAAGGAAAAAGCGCCTTTGAAACGAAACATAACTACAGCCGAAGTTGGTGATACCGCCACTTTTTTATGCAGTGATTTAGC
>JABGRF010000161.1 GCA_018648405.1 Candidatus Scalindua sp. | reverse complement strand
CATTCAGAGAAATACTGGCAGATTCTATGGATATTGCCAGAGAACCACATAAAGGCAGAAAACTGATAACTGCGAAAGCTTTTTTTAAGAGTTTATTATCTGAGGCGTATACACAATCTTCAGCGAAATTTAAAATTGTTGCTGCTTTTATATTCCTGCTCAGTTTTATTGGCATTATTACATTAGTCTGTAACATATACTCCAGCCTTACAGAAACAACGAAAAGAGTTGAACTACTTGAATTTGAAAGCACTATCGGCGAAAAGATAATAAAGGATTTCAGCAGAAGTGTCTGTCTGATTCAGTGTTCCTATTCATTAGTCAATGATGCTACTGGCCAGCCGTTAAAATCATGGAGGGATGGGCGTATACTAACTAATGAACTTACGGGAACCGGATTTATAATAAGCAATGGTAAGATCCTGACAAATCGGCATGTAGCGGAACCCTGGTGGCGGGAAACGTCAAATGCTATTCCCATTGAACCCGGTCTAACTCCAAGGATTGAGGTGTTCAGGGCTTTTTTCCCTGACGTGGTGGACCCAGTTTCGCTTAAAGTAGAAAAAGTTTCTGGTATCGTCGATGTAGCTCTTTTGAGTTTTGACCCTGAAGGTGTTGAAATACATGATCAGGAGTTAGACTTAAGTGGTAAGGATGCAATTGAGGGAGAACCTGTTGTACTGTTAGGCTATCCGGCAGGAATGAACGCTCTTTACGCAAAGAGTGATCCGGAAATTGCAAAGGAGATATCTAAACTGCCATTTTTGAAGGCGGCTCAAGAACTCTCTAACCGTCGCCTTATAAAACCGATAGCAACCCAGGGACATATTAGCGATGTTTTAAACAAGAGAATTATTTATGATGCACTAACAACCTCCGGTGGTAGTGGAGGACCGCTTTTTAATAATAAGGGTGAGGTTATTGCCATAAATTATGGAATCTTTCGTGGTTTCAGAGGAGCAAACTTTGGTGTTCCTATAAAGTATGCCCTGGAATTAATAGAAGATGCAAAACATTAATACGGTTATTTTTGATATGGATGGTGTGATTGTCGATGGAATGCCTTACCACATCAAATCGTGGAAAGACGCATTGTCTACTATAGATATATATGCCTCTGATCTGGATATTTATCTGATGGAAGGTATGACTGGCAGGGAGACAATGGAAGTATTTGTCAAAAAAAGTGAAATATCAATTTCAGATGAAACTGCCGACAAGATAATAAAACTTAAGCGTAAGATATTTAATGATATTTTTACCGTAAAACTGATAAAAGGTATTAAGGATTTATTATTAGAATTAAAGGATCGCCAGTACAATCTCGCTTTGGTGACCGGTACCCGATTAGAGGTTGTTAAGAAGGTCTTGCAGGTGGGGCTCGAAAATATATTTGAAGTCATTGTTGCCGGTGAAATGGTAAACAAAGGAAAGCCTGACCCTGAACCCTACCTGAAAGCCGTAGATGGACTTAACGCAACAAAAGAAGATTGTATAGTAATAG
Organism: Candidatus Scalindua sp.; assembly: GCA_018648405.1. Classification (GTDB taxonomy): domain Bacteria; phylum Planctomycetota; class Brocadiia; order Brocadiales; family Scalinduaceae; genus Scalindua. The sequence continues at coordinate 10,379 of JABGRF010000161.1, read as the reverse complement.
AAAATGCACCGGCCGGTATAACTTCAGCCAAGAGTGCCGGCTTAACATGTTTTGCCGTACAAACTTCTCTTTCAGAAGAGTATCTGCAAGATGCAGACAAGGTGTTTAAGGATATAGATGGTATCTCTAAATATTTATTAAATTCTTCTTAATAAATAAAAGCCGTCGTGTTAGATCCGTAATGTGAACGTATTTGTTTAATATAAAACTCCGGGAGTTTATTAATGAAAAAGTTAAAGTATTTGTGTCTATTTTTGTTTCTTAATCTCGTTATCTCCATTCCCTTAACTTCTGATGCTTCGCAAGTGGATTTTGGCTGGAGCGTTCCCGAATATTTTTCAACGGATGATGACTCAGAAGACAAAAAGAAATATTTGATCTGGGTATTCTCAATTAGGAATACTATAGACAAGGAGATTACTGTGCCTGTAGCAACTCTGCTGTCAACCGACACAGACAAATATTATGAACCAAAATACATACCGGAGATTGCCGAGAAGGTTTCTGAGGATGGGGAGAAGTATTTAAGTTCTGACAATATGAAGGGAGAATATGCTCCGGGAGTTACCAGGAAGGGAATTGCAATATTTGAAGACATCGATCCATATGCACAGAAAATAAATATCTATATGACAGGGCTATCACATTTTTTCTTCTGGAGATGGAGATTGTCAGATTACTCCTATAAGATTACATATAAAAGATCAGGGAGTAAATGGAGACTGGAAGAGCATGGCTTCTCAAAAGATAATTCTCACAGAAACTATGTCGATAAGTTTAAGGGTGCTCAGCCTGATATAAATTACTGGCCCTGAGTAGAGACATCACTGCTGGTGTCTGTTGGTGCATCTTGCGAGGAATTATTTTGAACCTTTTCTTTTAGAAGTCTTCCTGATTTGAATCTTACTACTCTTTTTGGTGGTACATCTACAGTTGTTCCGGTTTTGGGGTTTCTCCCAATTCTGGATCCTCTCTCCACTGTAGTTAGAATGCCAAAATCCCTGAATTCTAATCGGTTGCCTTTTACAAGTTCCTCAGTGCATAATTCGAGGAAAAGCTGAATTGTCTGTTTTGTTACTATTTGCGGGCTTCCCAGTTTTTGAGATATAGCTTCAGCTAGTTCTCTTTTTGTTATTGTGGCCATGTTTGATTACTCCATAAACAATTATAATTCTCCAGACCGTAATTTTCAAAAAGTACGGGTATCAAATTGCAGCTGATTATACACATAAGTTTAATTATGTCAACATCTTTGAGGAAAAAAGCTAATTTTTTTATTGGATATTTAAAAAGCACTTTTACTTTACTTTTACATAATATATGTTTTCCAGGCTATCGACATGAAATTTACGGATTTTTTACACAAGTATAGTAATACAAATAACTTACCTGTCTATATGTTGAGCGGTAGCGAGTATTTTCTAAAAAAGCAGGCATTGACCGGGATAAAAGAACGGTTTTTTCTAGATGGAGGAGTTAAAGAAGGCTTGATTCAGTTTAATGGTAAAGACACGGGAAGTAATTTTGCCGTTAGCCAGGCTGAGGGTAACGCTACACAAAATGTGAAAGCCTCTGGTCTATTAAATGATATCTTTGATGAAGTGAGAACTGCTCCAATGTTTGGAAAGCGTAAATTGATAATAGTTGAGAATGCTGATTCTCTTTTGGTCAAGCATCAAGAGAGAATTTCGGAATACATTAAAAGTCCTTTTAGCATTAACTGCTTGATATTAGAAGTGTTATCCATAGACAAAAGAACTAAATTGGCAAAAGCGATGAGCGGCAAACAAGGAGTTATTGTTGAATGCGATAAGCTTTTTGATCGTCCTGCGCCCTGGGAAACGAAGAAGCCGGAATATGACAGTGAATTAACAAAATGGATTATTATACATGCAAGGAGTTATGACAAGACGATGAATCTTAAATCCGCATTTTGTCTTCTGGAGAGAACCGGAAATAGTCTGGCAATTATTGACAGGCAACTGGATGCGCTGTCAATTTTTGTCGGTGATAAGAAGGAAATTTCCATGGAAGATATTCAGAGGTTCTCCGGGGCTAGCCATAGAGAGAAACTCTTTAATTTACTTGATGCAATTGGTATGAAAAATACTATCTCTGCTGTTAAAATGGCAGAAAACCTTTTCAATGTTGGTATGGAAAATGAGCGTAAAACTATCACCTTTGATCCAAGGTCAATTGCCATAATTATTGTTATTTCATCTCATAGGAGAATGAAGGATTTATGGAAGATTCTCAGGGTTCTGAACACGGGTGGAAATAAAGATGATATTTTAGAAAAAAAATATGCTCCAAGACCATTTGTTGACAAAATGATAAAGCAAGCTCAGAATTTTAATGAAGAAGAGATGTCTGAAAAATGGAAGTATATGCTAGAAGCCGACTTGTTATGTAAAACCAGTCGTTTATCACCAACCCTCATAATAGAACAACTGATAACCAAGTTATGTATGTGGCCGAGAAATGAATTAAGCAATACAGTGTCCTAAATAATGTCTGCTGGCAGAGTTCCTCTATTTAAGTGTTTTTAGATAAGTGGAAGGATTTATTTTTTTTAATGAGGTTTGATTTGCCAATAAATGGCTTTTTAATGGGTAACAATTAATACTATTATTTGATATAATAGGTGTGAGAGATCAGAGTTGTGCGGGCGTATATATAATTGATATATATGTCCAGCGTTTTACTGTAATGTATATTGTGAAAAGAAAGATAAAGGACTGGAGATTGCCATGAAGAAATATGATCAAATCCGTAGAAAACTCCTTGATAGAAGAGATGAGATAAAAGGCCGCTTAAACAAGGTTGATCAAGATATATTGCACACCGATGGAGCCCCAGATCCTGATTCTGGAGAGCAGGCAGTAGAACGCGAAAACGACGATGTACTTGAGGCTCTGGGCGGGCTTGCACGTTCAGAATTAGAGAAAATAAATGCAGCGCTTGAACGCATTGAGCAGAATGAGTATGGGAAATGTACATTATGTAAAAAGGCTATAGCTGCAGAGAGACTCAAGGCAATTCCTTTCGCAGATCGGTGTATCAATTGTGCGGACAAGGATATTGACGATGAAGACGATATAGATTAACAACTGTGATTTGTTTAATTCCGACTCTTTTATAATATCAGTTCTGATACCTTACTCTGGAAATCTTTGTAAGTCTATTTTTTGAGAGTTTCTTAATGAAAGGTTATTATGAACGTACATGAACTTGCAGGTAGAAGGGCACCACGTGAACTTCTTGTCAATATACCTCGACTTCTTTCCACATACTATACGCACAAACCAGATATTGAGGATCCGTACAATCTGGTCTCATTCGGTACATCCGGGCATCGAGGCTCTTCGCTAAAAAACTCTTTTAATGAGGACCATGTCCTGGCCATCTGTCAGGCTATATCCGAACTAAGAAGATCCAGGAATATTACGGGGCCTCTTTATGTTGGTAAGGATACCCACGCACTGTCCGAGGCTGCACTTTCCACGGCTATTGAAGTTTTTGCCGCCAATAACATAGATATTATGATACAGACAGGCTTCGGATATACTCCTACACCTGTAATTTCTCACGCTATTTTGACATATAATCAAAACAGAACATCAGGGCTTGCTGATGGAGTAGTCATCACTCCGTCCCACAACCCGCCAGGTGACGGGGGCTTCAAATACAATCCACCAACAGGCGGGCCAGCTGACACCGAAAGTACCAATATTATACAGGATCGTGCCAACGAAATACTTGTGCAAGGCTTGAATGAAGTAAAGCGTATGCCTGTTGAGCGTGCACTGAAGGCCAATACAACACACGAATATGATTATGTATCACCATACATAAACGATCTGGAAAATGTTATCGACATGAAAGCTATCGCATCCGCCGGGCTCAAGATCGGGGTTGATCCTATGGGAGGAGCCGGGGTGGACTACTGGAATCCTATTGCCGAAAAATACGGACTGGATATGGAAGTAGTAAACAAATATGTAGATCCTACGTTTTCGTTTATGGCGGTTGACAGGGATGGAAAGATCCGCATGGATTGTTCATCTCCATATGCAATGGCTGGACTCATAGGACTCAAGGATAAATTCGACATTGCCTTTGGCAACGATCCGGATTATGACCGTCATGGCATTGTTACCAGAAGTACAGGCCTCATGAACCCGAACCATTACCTTGCAGTGGCAGTCTGGTACCTTTTTCAGAACCGTCCTGACTGGCCAAAAGGCGCTGCTATTGGCAAAACACTTGTTTCAAGCTCCATGATAGATCGTGTAGCCGTGCAAATGGGGCGTGGGCTCTGTGAGGTGCCGGTCGGGTTTAAGTGGTTTGTAGGGGGCCTTATTGACGGCTCGTACGGTTTTGGTGGTGAGGAGAGTGCGGGAGCATCGTTTTTGAGAAGGAATGGAACAGTGTGGACAACAGACAAGGATGGTATTATCATGGATCTACTGGCTGCTGAGATTACGGCGACTACTCAACGAGATCCCGGAGAGCACTATAAGGAATTGCAAAATCAATTTGGAGATCCTGTTTACGAACGCATTGATGCTCCTGCAAGTCGTGAACAGAAGGCTGTATTGGGAAAACTTACTTCCGATATGGTTGAAGCATCAGAATTAGCGGGAGAAAGAATAATCTCCAAACTCACTCATGCTCCCGGTAACAATGCGGCGATAGGGGGGCTGAAGGTGGTTACCGAAAACGGCTGGTTCGCTGCCAGACCATCAGGTACTGAAGATATTTACAAAATATATGCAGAGAGCTTCATTGGCATGGAACATCTCAAGAAGATTCAGAATGAGGCTCAGGCTATGGTAACTGCCGCATTCAAAACAGCAGGTTTGTAAAGTACGTTTTTGTAAATATGGGGAGTTACAGTTTTATGAAAATCCAAAGTATTACATTCTGTCTTAGGCAGGGAGATTTGATGCTATTCACAATGTGTGGCTTAAGTGGTACACTATATAAATGAAAACTCGTAAAATATAGAAGGAGAAAAGTTATGAAACATATTCTTGTGACAACAGATTTTTCAGAAGCATCTGAGTCCGCTTTTGGGTATGCGAAAGAGCAATTCAAACTGGCGGGAAAAGAGAATAACAAAATTACCCTTTTGAAAGTGATTGATGTCGTGCCACCGGCGAGCATTAATTTTGAGTATGGATTGGCGCTTCCTGATAAAAAAGGGATGCTGGAAAAAGTATACAAACATGCTTCAGAGCAAATGCAGGAGATAGCAGAAAAACAATTTGCTGATCTGCCTGTTGAAACGGCAGTTGTTAAACCGAAGAAAGCGGTTTATCAGGAAATCATTAAATTTGCAGAAACAAATAACGTAAGCCTGATTGTGATGTCAACTCATGGAAGGACAGGGGTGAAGCACTTTCTTTTAGGAAGTGTGGCTGAACGGGTAGTACGTCGGTCTCCATGTCCCGTTATGATTGTTCCAGCAAAGCCGTAAAAGAAATAACCGATTCAGACACTTTCAATCTGGAGGTTGTACTTATCGTCTCTGATCTCGATGCTTATTTTATACTTCATTCCAACCTCCAGAAATTCCTGGATGCCCATGGTTATTTCATTGCCGCTTAAGACTCTCTTGTTCTCTTTATCAGCAACACGGTCATCAATGTGACTTGAGTCGGTAACATCATCGTCATACGTATGACTTGGATGATCCTTCTTTTCTTTGTACAGTCCACACTGCCTTAACGAACTTGAATTCTCTTGTGAATGATACCAATGCCCCTCATAAATAGTTTCCATTTTACCCTCTCCTTTTCTATTTGTTGTTTAACCTTATCTCCACGTTCATTATATTCTATTAATTATAAAACGCAACAAGTTAGCTCGTTCCGCAGCAAAATCAGACAACTAAAACTTTTTCTGTCATTCCATAGTTTTGAAATAAATTGGTGTTAGAAATCCGAGTAGAGTAGAAATACCAACAATAGAGCCTCCTTTAAAGTAGGCTTCCGGTAGCATCGTTTCTGCAATCATAGTCAACATAGCGCCGGCGGCAATACCCTCAATAAATGAGAAGAGCATCGCCGGTGCATTAGCAAAAAATATATTCCCAAATGCTGCTCCAATACCGGTAAAAAACATCAAAGAAGTCCACATTATCAGAACCCGTTTAAAGGACATGCCCTGCTGCCGCATTCCTACTGAACTTGATAATGCTTCGGGATAATTTGATAGAAACAGCCCAGCTATTAACGACAGGCTGATATGACTTGAATGGATCATGTACGCGCCAATTACTAACGACTCAGGAATGCCATCCAGGAAGATACCGAGCCAAATTGCAATGGGTGCACCGGTATGCCCTCTAACAGATTTCACCATTTCCTTCGCAGAAGGAATGTGTTTTCCGGATGCCATATTTTTTACCGCTTTATGTGTCCACTGGGCAGCCTGGTTGGTGTTGAAGTGTTGTTTCATGGTTAGATAGCCCGAAACTTCACTCTGCTTAATATAGTTCTCTACAGCATGCGTAAATTGAGGACAAGTTTCGAGTAAGCGCTCAAAATCCTGTTTCTGTAAAATCCAGGCAGCAGTGTTTTTGCCTGCAACTGCTGTCATAGTATGTCGTGCCCCGGTTAGGAATGACATGGTACCAAAAGCATCAAGATCAGTTAAAGTTGTACACATCCTCATTTTGTTTTCACGGTCAATCATCTCAACTTCACCATGATCAATAATGTACAATCTTTCAGCCAACTCATTTTGATTAAAAAAAGTGTACCCTTTCTGATGCTGTTTACGAAAGAAAAGAGGTGCTATTATATTGACTTCTTCAGGCGGTAATTTCTGAAAAATAGGAATACGGTTGATCTGCTCTATTATTCGCTTAAAATCTATCTCTGATTTCTGTTCATCATTTTGGGATAGATTTTCACCACGATAGTGTTGAATCATTCTATCTGTCCACTCTTCTGAACTCTTCGGAGACATTTCTTGACGTTCAATCAAATATTTTGTAACTTCACCCCCTTTCAATAATATACGTAATTTTTCGGCAAGGTGTGGTGTGTATCGAATAAGTATTTCAAGGCTTTTTTTCGGTATAAGCCAGATGCTTGTATTCGTGGTCGCAACAGCTACTGTGGCATGAGGACAACCCGTAAAGAAAGCCATGCGTGAAAAAACATCGTTTTTCTTTAAATTGAGAATTAGACTCATATCCTTTTCGGGGTCTAAAAGATCTACCTTACCGCTTTCAATAATATATAAATATTTACAAGGATCACTCTTTTGATAAAGCATAGTTCCTTTGGGATATTCTTGCCTGATGAAACACGAAATTAATTCTTCAACTTCTTCTTCAGGTAGATTGTTGAATAAATCTATGCGTCGTACATGAGAGAAAATTAGTTTGAAGCGTTTTCTGCCTTTACGGCGAATGTGATATACAGTTGTGGAGGCTTTTCGAAGAAACCCTCCATGGTCGTTGATGGCATGGTTTAACCCGATGAAAAGAAAACTTCCAATAATACAGCCTAATGCCAGTATATGAAAATGACCTTTTTCAAGTGCAGACCCAACGAGATCAATAGTTAACGCTGCTAACAGAGCTCCTCCACCAAAAGCCATTAAAAAGGCTATAGCTCGATCTCCGGGTTTCCAGAAAGTAGTAGTAATAGTACCCAGTGGTAGAGAACAGGCGCTAACAATGCCTATAATAAAAGCGATCAGGATATGTTGGTGCGTTATATTGTTTAGCATTTCCATTTTGAGGCTTCTTTAAATTATGCAATTTGTGTAGCCGGATTCTTTATGTTGCGTAATTTAAGATGAACATATACAGGTTCCAAATGATAAAGGTTGTCATTCCGGATGAACTACTATCATTATTTACAATATAAAAGCGCCAAACTTGGATTAAAGAGCAATGAAAGACAATGTAATCTGTGGTATTTGTATGAGCAGGGGAAGATTTTAAAGCTTCCTTTACTCATTGCTCTCTTCTTTTGCTAGGCGTAGGTTGGATTTTAATATTTTTGTGTCGGGGTGATCTTTGCCCAACCTGACCTGTATAACTGATAAGGCTTTTTCAAGATGTTCAATTGCCTTGTCGTATTCTCCTTTAGCATTAAAGGCTGTACCAAGGTTATTCCTATAAGTAGCAACATTTGAATGTTTTTCTCCAAAGGTCTTTAAATCGGACTTCAACGCTTTCTCAAGATATTCAATTGCCTTGTCGTGCTCTCCCTTTGCATTCCAGGCTACTCCAAGATTGTTCCTGTAAGTGGCAACATTAGGATGGTCTTCGCCAAAGTTTTTTAAATCAGATATTAATGCCTTTTCATAATATTCAATTGCTTTGTCGTACTCTCCTTTTGCTCGCCAGACTTCTCCCAGATTGTTCCAGCGTGTTGCAACTTTTGGATGGTTCTCTCCAAAGTTATTCAAGTCAGATTTCAGCGCCATCTCGTAGTACTCGATTGCCTTGTCATATTCACCTTTAGCTTTCCATGTTGATCCCAGGTTGTTTCGATAAGTAGCGACATTAGGATGGTCTTCGCCAAGGTTCTCTAAGTCGGAATTTAGTGCCTTCTCATAATATTCAATCGCCTTGTCGTAACTTCCCTTCGCTTTCCATACTGCTCCCAGGTTGTTACGGTAAGTAGCGGCATTCGGATAGTCAGTAGTCATAGGGCCAATCAGTTCTACAAACCATTTCTGTTGTCTTGCATCTTTCCATATATCATAAGGCAATATTTCGTCATGACGTATAAGTCTCCATGCCTTTTCCCTTTCAACATCATTTGAGTATCCTTCAAGATTGCTTTTCGCTTGCAGTTCGTCACCGTTCAGCCAATACCATAATGCGAGCAAATCTTTGTCTGCATCTTCTATATCGATGTTACTAAAAACTGTATTCGCTTCTGCTTCATTCTCTAAATAGAGCAAGTTGGCTGCTAAGCTTAACTTTGCGGAATTACTGTCTTTTTGCTTCACGTATTTCTTTGAAAACTTGATCGCTTTCTTATGCTTTCCCAGTTGATAGGCAATCCTTGACGCCATAAAATAAGCTTTTCCTTTATTAAATTGGTTGAGATGGCTTTCAATTTTACGGAGCATTGGTTCCACTTCATTATAAACTTGTTTTAATGTCATAGTGTCACCTTGTGACAGGTAAAACCCGGACCATGCAACATGCATTTTCAGCCAATACCTCCTTGAATCGTCATTGTCCATTCTGATAATGGCCTCATCGAAATACGAAATAGCATCTGCGTAATCTCCCAGAGAGTGTTGAAGGGTACCCATGTTCAACAGGGTAATAAAATCATCAGATGATCCATCACTATAACGTAGAGATTCTTGAAAAGCATAAATGGCTTTAGTATATTCTCCCAATAATGTGAAAATACATCCTTTTTCATTATATCCCCAGCTGTAAGTTACATTCTTGCTGCAATTATTAATATATTTATCAGTTAGCTCCATGGCTTCATTAAGCTTACCGTGAGCTTTAAACGATACAATTACGGATTCAGAGGTTTCCCATGCTATTGAGGCTTTTTGCAGTAATATCAGGCTTAATAGAAAGAAACTAGGGATTATCAATGCACAAATGATAATCTGGGTTGCATTTTTCCGAAGTGAGTGGAATTCTGTTTTCATGATTCTAATCTGTTTCTTATTGTATTGGTTAAAATTGTATGAGAAGTATGATGCAAATATACTTCGTTTGTGGATAAATTACCGATTTGGGAAATGTGAGGTATGACTATAAGGTTTTTTACCATTGATATCATCGTGGGCTTGAATCTTTTACGTATTTAATGGTATGCTTCTCTGCCTGAAAATTCAAGTTAATTTTGAATCTGCAAGGCTTGCTACAATATTTTTGAGCATGTAGACCAGACGGACGGATTTGTCACATCACGTAACAATTTGTGCGACTTGATATTACCAACATATGTATCAAAACTGCCATAGTCGGAAATACAAACTCATATATAATAGTTGATCATTATAGGAAACAACCGGGTATGGGGGGGGGTGGAATGATTCTCACTTGGGGATGACTTTTGATGTCAAACCGTTACCGCTCTCAACATAATTTACCATGTAACGATTGCAAGGTATTTCTAATGCCAGGAATTCTTAGTATCTATAATATTGACTAATGACACTCTTTTTTCACCCCGAGAATTATAGGGTTTGATTCATAGGCTGGTAAGCAATGCTTTTGACTGCCAGTAAGGCATTGATTAAAGGCCATGTAGCAGATTGTCATAGATAATCGTTAATCCTGTCTAAGGAATAGCAAAAATCCATAGGACAAAAAATTACTTTTATTTTTCGTTTGTTTCAAAACCGAACTTTATAATATGCTGTAGGCT
>JABGRF010000200.1:2224-11903 GCA_018648405.1 Candidatus Scalindua sp. | reverse complement strand
TAGACTTGGCGAATATGCTCAATATAACGGTTGAATTTAGCCATTCATTTGATATAATCGATCTCTTCATTTAAGTGCCCACTTGTAAGGCTTTAATTCTAAACGCCTTACGCTGTTTTTTTTAGTTATGACATGTCGGCACGTTATCTGCGATACAGTACTTTCATTAATAATATTCGGAGAGGATTTTAACAATGTATAAGGTTTTAATTACTATATGTATTTTTACCGCTGTCACCGTTTTTCAATACAAAAATTTAGCTGAAGGCGCTGATAAACAGGCACCATCTGCACACACTGATAGTCCGGATGAAATGATGGGAGAGGTGCCGCAGGAGGAGAAGAGTGAATTAGCGCTAATGATGCAGGATATTGACGAAAGCTACAAAGCGGTAGAGGAAATGTCAGGCTATTATAAGTATAAGAAGAAGCAGTGGAAGATAATTCTTAAAGCAGGGGAAAACATTGCAGAAGTAACAAAGGAAGTGAGGCTCAAATTTGCAAGGCCTGATGACTTAAGATACGAAAAGCAGAACGAATTGATGCAGGTAGAGGCGGAAAAAATGGTTGAAATTGCAAAAAACAAGGGTGCAGAAGGGGCTCTAGAAGAGCAGCAGTGGCAGGTGAGACGTTTAAGGCAAACTTGTGCTATTTGCCACAAACATTTGAAAATTCATATTTATCCTAATCTGTATAAGGATAAGAAGCATAGCGGTTAGCAGCATGACTTCGAGAATCACGTAAAATGTGCTCAGTTATCTTTAAAGTTACTATGAGTTTTTACTTGACTCTGTTATTGCACGATGATATATTTATCCGGAATTGCTTAAAGATAGTCATGAAGTGAGATTATTCTCAGACTGGACTAAGCAAAGTGAATTAAAATTGAAGTGGGGGTAAGGGTTTATATGTTATTAAATATTGATATATGGAACCTTACAAAGTTTGTTGCTCTACTGTATACAGACTAGGGCTTTACTCTTTGGCTAACCAGTGAAAGGGGCTTATTTTTTTAATTAAAGGAGGCATAAGTATAATGAAGGTGAAAAATTTCTTTGTAGCAGGTATAATCGCATCAGCAATGTTTATGGCGTGTGCAACTGTAGGTTTTGCATCAAGTGATTCTGAGTTGTGTAGTAAGCAGAAAGTCAACTTTTTAAAGATAAAGATGAATAACGGACTGCTCCCTAATGACGAATTTGCACCATATAATTTTGCAGAAGTAGCAGCAGCAGCAACAAGTATGATCGCAGTTGAGGGAGAGAGAACTCACAATGATAAAACTCATGCAGCTATCAGCAAAATGGTAACTGTGCATCTTTCACATATAGAGGAAGCCGCTGGAGGACAGGCAGAAGGTGCTGTTGAGATTGCAGGTCACGCATTAAGGTTTTTAGAGCTTTCTTGTAAGGCTTGCCACAAGGTCTATGACACAGAGAAAAAGAACAGAAAAATGAGTCCTTAGATTTTGTTTTACATAGGGATTTTTTGTTTACTTACACTATCAGATAAAATTTGAATATAATTAAGATTTTGGGAGGTTTTGGTATATGAAGAAGTTAAATATATTATGTATTATAGGAATTCTTGCGGTATCATGTTTCGCGTTAAGTTTCTCAAGTCAGGCAGATGAGTTGGAAGACTTGTATGGCAACCCGGAAAAAAGTTATTATTTCGTTTTCGCGACGGGTGCTATTCAGGGTTCATTCGGAACAATGGAAACATGTGTATATTGCCATGGTAACGGCGGTAAGGGAACTTCAGAAGGAAGAAAAAGAGGAGCGCCAGATTTTACAGATGCAGCATGGCAGGCTTCAAAAACAGATGCGGAGATGGTTAAGTTTTTGGAATCCAATGACAAAGGTTGCACAAAGTGCAGAGGAAGAGTTTCAGCTGACGCAATACAGAAACTTGTTAACATAGTTAGAACTTTTGGCGAATAAAATAAGCTAAGCTTAACTAAAATATAAGGCTCTTTGAGACATCCGAATGGGTGTTTTAAAGAGCCTTTTTTTATTGGAGTAGTAGATAAAACAGAAAACCAGTTATCTCTGGTCTGTTTCTATCTAATTCATGTGGTTGTAAAGCGTGTCTCTCTCTACAGGTTCACGTCCTGTCTCTTCTATTAATGATTTGATGTCATCTACCGTCAAAGCTTCCGGTGTCTCAGCACCGGCGGAGTGAGTAATTTTCTCTTCAGCCACTGTGCCATCAATATCATCAACTCCAAAGCTTAGTGATATCTGGGAAATTTTAATACCAAGCATTATCCAGAACGCTTTAATGTGATCAAAATTGTCCAGCATCAGCCTGCCTATGGCCAACATCTTCAAGTCCAGGATACCGGCAGCGCTGGAGATATTTTCCATATCTGTGTTTTTTGGATGGAAGGCAAGAGGTATGAATGACATGAATCCTCCGGTCTCATCCTGTAGTTCGCGCAGTTTTAACAAGTGGTTGATCCTGTCTTCATTAGTCTCTATATGACCATATAACATGGTTGCGTTACTCTTCAGTCCCAGATTATGTGCAGTTCGCATAGTATTTAACCATTCATCACCACTCAGCTTTTCGGGACAAAGTTCTTCTCTGATAGCAGTAGAGAACACTTCTGCACCACCTCCAGGCAGGGATCCCAACCCGGCATCTTTAAGTCTCTTTAATATTTCGTGAGTCGTCATTCCTGAGATTTCAGCAAAATGAGAGATCTCGACTGCAGTAAAGGCCTGCAGATGTACTTTCGGAAAACGTTTATGAATAGAGCTGATCATATCAACATAAAAGTCAATCCCAAGGTCAGGATGGAGACCTCCGACAATATGCAGTTCCGTTGCCTTCTCTTGAATGATTTGAGAGGCCTTGTCTATGATTTCTTTAAGACTCATCTGGTATGCACCGTCTTCACCCTCTTCACGGCGAAATGCACAAAACTTACATTTGTTTTTACATATATTTGAATAATTTATGTGCCTGTTAATAATGTAATATACTCTGTTTTTATTGATCTTCTCCCTGACTATATTTGCAAGTCTGCCAATTGTAAGGATATCGGGTGACTCTAATAATCTAATACCATCTTCAAAGTCAAGGCGCTGGCCTTTAATGACCTTCTCCTCAATATCGCTTAATTTGGGATTAGATGTTGTTTTCAATAATTGCATTATTATTCTATTTTTCCTTGTATAAAATTCTGAATGAGAATCGTGTGTCCCTGCTTTTATCCGTTCCTTTGCATGTAGTGGGGGAGGGGATGCAAAAACAGTAAATCTTACATGATTTGTGGAGAATCTTCCTATTTCGAAAATATCAGAATAGTTCCTCAAATTCAAGAATATAACTTCTCAAAGCAGAAAAAAGGAATATAATACAGTTTTCGAATACAAAAACAACACGGAGGGAGAATATGCAGAAAGATATTATTTCTACTAACAAAGCACCTCAGGCTATAGGGCCGTATTCACAGGCTGTTCGATTCGGTAATCTTCTATTTGTTTCTGGCCAGATACCTCTAGATCCAGTAACTGCTGAAATCGTGAAAGGGGACATTAAAGTGCAAACAAAGCGAATTTTGGAAAATCTGAATGCTATTTTAACTGAAGGCGGATCGTCTCTTGATAATGTGCTCCGCACAACAATATTTCTAGCGAACCTGGAAGACTATGCTGATGTTAATGAAATGTATACAGAATTCTTTGATAAATCGATGCCAGCGAGGTCTACTGTACAGGTTTCAAGATTACCAATGGATGTTCGAATTGAAATAGATGCAATTGCAGGTATAAATACATAAGATAATTTACTTGACGCAAGGAATTGGTGTCTTATAATTTATTATCATAAGTGTTTATTGTTTAAGGGATTCTCTGCTTTTTTAATTCAAAGAAATAAGGAAACTATACGAATTATGTTAGAAGTCGCAAAATCACCAGAAAGTCAGGATAATTTCCAGCATGTTGTATCACTCCTAGAAGATTCAAAAAAATTCTTTTATAGACTAGGGGATGTTGAAATAGAGAAAAAAGTGTCGGAAATGGCTGAACAGATTGACGAGCCTTTATACATGGTTATTGCTGGTGAGTATAATTCAGGAAAATCCAGTTTTGTGAATGCGTTATGCGGAAAAAGAATTCTCAGAGATGGTCCAATTCCCTCAACAAATAAGATCACTCTGTTATCATTCGGTGATGAAGTCTCCTCAGAAGAGGTTGACGATCACCAATGTAGAATGACCTACCCTTTAGAAGCGTTAAAAGATCTTACTATTGTCGATACACCAGGAACAAATTCTATAATAGCCGAACACCAGCTGATTACAGAAGGATTTATTCATAGATCTGAAGTGGTTCTTTTTGTCACATCTGCAGATCATCCATTCACAGAAAGTGAGAGAGTTTTCCTCCAACTGCTTAAAGGTAAGTGGGACAGAAAACTCTTGTTTGTGCTAAATAAGATAGATTTGAAGACGGAAGAAGAACAAAACGAGATAGTAACCTTTATTGAGAAGAATTTTTATCGATTATTCGGTTTCGAACCAAAAGTTATCAGCATGTCCTCTAAAGATGCTTTTAACGCAAGAGCGACAGGTGATGCGGAGCTGCTACAAAAAAGCAATATTGAGACAATAGAACAGTTTATTTTTGAGAAGATGGATTATGAGACAAAAATGGATCTTAAGATACTCAGTCCTTTAAAGTATCTAGTGAATGTTTTTGACGGCTTGAACGATGCGTTAAGTGAAAAAGTTTCACATTGCAACAGTGAGATTAAGAGCGTAGAGATGTTCGAAAAACGTTTGAGCAATAAGAAACAAGATATGACGGAGTATATTAATAAATACAAGATAGAGACACAATCTGTCTTTACAAGATTGAAGGAAAAAGTTGATAATTTCCTTAATTATTATGTGAATATACGAGCCATCATTACAATGAAATTTGCACGCGAAAAATTTGAGGGCAAATTTAAAAGAGAAGTTTTCGGAGTCGCAGATCCCAGGACCGAATTGGAAAGAATAATAAATGATGCATTAGATTATGTTGATAGAAATAACGAAGTTTTGTGGGATATGGCTCATGATTATATCGAATCCGAAATTGCTCTACAGCGCAAGATAAATAATGATGATTCTGTTATACGCAAAGATCGCCCTTTCTTAAACCGTGGAACTGACAAGCATATTAACATAAGAGAGTATGCAAAACAGTTTCAGGAATTGGATGGTGAATTGGAGGGGGCGAAGGCTTACAGGGTGGTACAGAGCGGTTTTATTAATTTCATTATTTTGGAAGGTCTGGCAATTGGTATAGTTATTGGTCTCAGTACTTTTTTTATCCCTAATACTTTAGGTATAGTTGTAGCTTCTATTCTGGCAGGAATAGGGTTCTCACTGTTTCCATTAAAAAGAAAGAAATATAGAAGCGAATTTATGCAGCGGGTTGATGCTATTTGTGAAAGGTTCAACAATATGCTGCAGTTTGAATTTGAAAAAATAATTGATAGAGTTCTCGAAGACATTGGGAATAGAATATCTTCCTACCGCGATAATAGATGGTCTGAAAGAGAAGAAGTTAATCGACAGATTACAGATTTGAAGGTACTTTCAGAGCGTACTAAAAATTTAATTCGCAAAAGTTGCAGCCAATAGGCTTCCGCTGGAATTATACTCAAACCACTAACCAAAGAGGTGACACGTGAGACATTTCTCATTACTTTTAATATTTATTCCAATTATGTGCATATCCGGCTTTTCATGGGCTGGCAGTTGCGAACGTTGTTACGAAAATATTGACGATGATAAGCAGTTTTGCACAGAATGTGAATTAAACACATCCAGCAAACTTGCAGATATGAAATCCAGGGAGACCCAAATTGCCAATGCAGTGGCATCTGCAAGGGATAACTACAAGAGTTCGCTGGAAGAACTAATCCAATATTACTTGGATATTGGAAGCCACTTAAGACTTAAGCGTGCAAGAAAAGAGTTAAAGGCGCTTAAAAAAGTTCCTCGCCGCAAATATTTAAAGGTAAAAGAGATGGTATCAGAGGTTAGTCCCAGCAAAAACATAGAAGATGCAAATATGCTCTTTCAAGATGGAAAAGCATACAAGAATCCGCTTATCATAATTAAAAAGAAAGCAAAATTGATCTCTGCAGTTGCAAGATTTAAGAAGATTTTAGACGACTATCCGGAGAGTGATAAAGCAGATGACGCTGCTTATGAGATTGCTGACATATACGAAGGTTTCTATTTTAAAGATTATGAAGGCGCTGCGGATTACTATGTTATGTGTTACGAGATTAATGAGAAAACTGACAAGCCTGCACGTTTCAAGGCAGCATGGGTTTACGATAATCAGCTGGGAGATTACGCTGAAGCAGCAAAACACTACAAAATGGCATTAGAAACATGTAAAGAAACACAATATCTCGGTATTGCCGAAACTAGACTTGAGCAACTCAGAAAGGAAGGGTATTAGGGTTTAGTCTTTGCCCTTTATCATGTATGCAGGAATTGGTTATGATGTTCATAGATTTGTAGAGAACAGAAAGCTGGTATTAGGAGGTGTTAGTTTTGATCACCCCTTAGGGCTAGCTGGACATTCTGATGCCGATGTTGTATTGCATGCAGTTGGTGATGCGATCTTAGGGGCTGCTTCATTAGGAGATATTGGTGAGCTTTTCCCGGATACAGACGACAAATGGAAGGGAATATCAAGCCAGATACTCCTGGACAAGGTAGTTGAACTGGTAAATGAGAAGGGCTTACTTGTAAATAATGTTGATATTATCTATATCGCACAGGAACCGAAAATAAGTAAAAAGAAGAGAGAGATGGAGCAGCGTATTTCTGAGATCCTAAAGGTAGATGTAGAAAGGGTGAATGTTAAAGCAACAACGACAGAAGGGCTGGGTTCCATAGGACGATCAGAGGGTGCAGCAGCCCAGGCTATAGCAATGTTAACTCAAAAATAAAACTCCGCCTTTTGCAGGCTCTATATCTTCTTAATTGTATCTAATCCATTCATATACGGCCTGAGTACTTCCGGTATCTCTACAGTACCATCTTCCCTTTGATAGTTTTCGATAATAGCGATCATCGTTCTGGGAAGCGCGACACCAGATCCATTCAAAGTGTGTACATGCTTTGTCTTTCCATCATCGTCTCTAAAACGAATATTACTCCGTCTTGCCTGAAAATCCTCGAAATTGCTGCACGAAGATACTTCAAGGAATTTGTCTACACCTGGTGACCACACCTCAATGTCGTAGCACTTTGCAGCGGCAAAGCTTAAATCTCCGGTACATAGTTTTAATACCTGATACTGTAACCCTAGGAGCTGTAAAACTTTCTCTGATACAGACAAGAGAGATTCAAGCTCATCATAAGATGTCTCAGGTCTGACAAGCTTTACCAATTCAACCTTGTTAAACTGATGCACCCGTAACATACCTCTTGTGTCCTTGCCATGAGAGCCAGCTTCCCGTCTGAAGCACGCAGTGCAGGCTGTGTAGTACATTGGGAGGTCTGTGGCAGAGAGGATTTCGTTTGAGTGTATGTTTGTTATCGGGACCTCAGCAGTAGGGATAAGAAACAGATCATCTTCAGGGATTCTGTACATATCTTCTTCCAGTTTAGGAAGTTGCCCTGTGCCTGTCATTGAAGATCTGTTGACAAGATAAGGTGGAAATATCTCGGTATACCCATGTTCCTCTGTATGGAGATCCAGCATGAAGTTGTATAGTGCGCGTTCCAGCCTTGCCCCAGCCCCTTTATAGAGTGTGAAGCCGGCACCGGTTATTTTTGCCCCTCTTTCAAAATCCAGAATATCCAATGACTTGCCAATGTCCCAGTGGGGGAGGGGGGTAAATGAGAACTCTCTCCTCTCTCCGCACTCTTTTACAATGGCATTTGATGTCTCATCTTTTCCGACAGGCACATCAGGCGCCGGTATGTTTGGTATTCTTAGAAGTATCGCATCAAGATCATCAGAGAGCGTCTTTATATCGGCCTCCAACTGCTTTATATTATCCGAGACACCCTTCATCTCCTTTATCTCATTAGTTGCATCTTCCTTCTTTGATTTTAATTCGCTGATCTTTTTGGAAGTTACATTTCGTCTGTTTCTAAGATCATCACACTCTATCAATATAGACTTTCTCTTTGAATCAAGTTCCAGCAATGAATCAAGGTTAGTCTTTTCGTTTTTGTTAATTACCGCCTGCTTGACCTTATCAATATCGTTACGAATAATATTTATATCCAGCATTTATAAAACTTCTCCTTATACTTACAAAATTCGAAATTGTTCAATATGTTAAAAATTAGTTACTGAAGGGTGCCAGTCCGTTTTTATCATAACAGATCTCTCCCGAGACCATTGTTAATATGCACTCGGAATCCTGAGAAAAGATTCCGTCATAAACATTACTTACTTCACTGTTCATGAATTCGATTACAGCAATATCAGCATAATATCCCGGATCTAGTCTACCAATACGGTCATCCATCTTTAACGCAGCTGCTCCCGCAATAGTACCCATGCAAAGGATATTCTGAGGCTTTATATCCTGGTAATGATTCCTGATGAATTTCATTTCATCTAATATGCTGAGTGTGTCATTACTGGCAAGGCTATCAGTTCCAAGGGCAATGTTTATATCTCTATCCTTCAGTGAAGAGAAAGGATGGTCTTCATGCAGAAAATACTCATGACTCCTGGGGCAGAAGACAACATTCGATTTGCTCTCTTCAATAAGATCGATTTCCTCTTCTGTCATGTAGTTACAGTGAATAAGTATACACCCATTTTCTAAAAAACCAATATTTTTCAGATAATTAATTGGGCTAAGTTCAGGCGGTTTCCAGCCTTTCAACATCTTGAAGTCTTTCAGTAACGTTGCAAAATGTCCGGTTCCTCTTGCCAGGAATTCAACCTCGTCTTTAGTTTCAGCTATGTGTGTCGCTATCTCAACACCCAGATCCTCTGATACTTCCTTGCAGTCTCTGTAAAGCTTGTCTGAGACAGTATAAGGTGCATGCGGAAAAAGGCCAATAGATAATAGCTCATCCGTTTTTATGGCAGTGTATATTTTTTTAAAGTCATTTATTGTCTCTTTCGCCGAAGCAGGATCAAAATTTATAATCTCAAAAAAGAGAGATTTTCTGATCTTGCTTGTTAGTAACTCGCTCAGTGCAATGCCGTTTCTGGTAATATCAGCAACCGTTGTAGTTCCGGATCTAAGACTGCTCGTGATTCCATCTCGAACAGAAAGTGCATATTCACTCTCTGCCCACCCTTTCTTTCTGTCAACTAATTGTCTGATCCAATCTGTAAAATTTCCATTGCTCTTGATACTTTTGTGAAGATGCGTCAATTCAAGATGTGTATGTGCATTTATGAATCCAGGCACTATTGCAGAATCTCCAAGATCAATTATTCGATACGATTCAGGGGCGGAGATATCCTTGAACTCTCCTGCAAACTCTATCAATCCGTCATCATCAATTACGACGGCACCATCCTCTATCACGTTATCCGGATCTCTTAATAGATATTTAGATTTTAAGATATTCATAGTTGTTGTATTGCCAGCTTTTCTTCAACTTTTGCTCACCATCGTATCAACTGCATATTTTACTGTCAACTTATAAAGAAGGGGGGAGTGAGGATTGAAGATT
>JABGRF010000200.1:0-2124 GCA_018648405.1 Candidatus Scalindua sp. | reverse complement strand
TAAAATCAGATGATGATTAACAATAGACTATTCTGTCTCATAACTGTTCTCTTTATCGGCCTTTTTGTATTCAGTCATACTGACTCTTATGGCTCGGATGGTCATATCAGCTATAGCCTTGATGAGATATTAGAGAAAGTGGAAGCGGCTAATTCACGACTTAAGACAATGGATGCTGATGTTAAATATTCAAGAGTTATAACTCTGCTTGACTCCGAAGAGGTCTCTCTGGGCTACCTGCAATATAAAAAACCTAAAAAGTTGAATCTTAACTTTTTCCCTCCACGAAATGAGATTAACATCATCGATGGTACATATATCTGGATATATCATCTGAATGAGAAACAGGTTGAAAAGTATAAGACAACCGGTGACATGGACACACCGCAGGGGATGGATATCTTTTCACTGGGATACGAATATTCAACTGATAAAGCGAGGAAGGACTATGACATTACTCTTCTTGATGATATTGAGACCGAAGAGGAGGCACTGTATCATATTGAACTCACTCCAAAGGACACATTTGATTCTGAATATGACAGGATATTACTATGGGTCAGGGAGGGGCTATGGCTGCCGGTCCAATATCAGATGTTTGAGAGTGATGGAGAGATTATAAACACTGTCGAGCTATCCAATATCCAGATTAACCCGGATATACCTGATAAAACATTTGTACTGGATATTCCCGATGATGTGGAGGTTTTAGAGCCGTTTAAGTAAAACACGACTTATTAAATATAATCTATTTTATCCTTAAATCCCGCTGCCTCAAACGACTTCAGTCGAAGGCGACAGCTTTGGCATTGACCGCAGGCCTTATCATTTCGTTCGTAGCATGACCAGGAAAGTTGCAGTGGGGCGCCAATTTCCATACCTTTTTTGACTATATCTGATCTTCTCATATTGATCAGGGGGGTAATCACTTCTATATTAGTTGATGGCTTGGTTCCTACCTCAACAAGTTTGTTATAGGCTTCATAGTATTCTGGCCTGCAATCCGGATAATCCGGACTGTCCTGCTGGACGGCACCTATATAGATACTATTTGCATTGATGGTTTCTGCCCAGGAGACGGCTACTGATAGTAGATGGGTGTTCCTGAAAGGTACATACGAAGTTGGTATACCAGCCGCATTTGTATCTCCTTTATCGACAGGTATATTACGATCGGTAAGGCTGGAGCCGCCAATTTTCCTTAATAAGTCCAGCTCAAGAGCAAGGATCCTTGTTTCAGGTATGTTGTAAAATCGTGTGATAGCTCTAAAAGAGTTATACTCTCTGGTTTGAGTTCGCTGCCCATAGCTTACATGGAGCAGGGCGACGCTGTGCTTCTCCATGGCCATCGCCATAGTTACGCAACTGTCAAGCCCTCCGCTCACGAGGACTACTGCAAGGTTCTTGTCTGACATATCAATTATTTTCATATTTTTCCACCTTATATATTAATATACTATAGTATATAGTAGTATATAGTAAAAATATTATACTCCTCTTGTTTTATCCGGCCAGATTGTCTTGTGCAGTTGCAGCTGAAGACGTACATCTAGTCCATCTTTCAGTATCCATCCGGCAAGGGTCTTTGGCTTCAACTTATCATGTACTAATCCGAACAACACGGTCGCCCTTTCAATTATCCTCTGTTTCTCTGTAACTCCCTTTGCCCACTCATAATCTCTTTTAGAGGATATTATGAACTTCACCTCATCTCTCTTCTTCAGCCTCTCAATGTTGCCCCAGTCCATCTCGCGTTCCATGCCGCTGTCCGGACACTTGATATCAACGACCCTTACTATGCCCTTGGGCAGCATGTCTATGTTCAGGCTTCCATTTGTTTCTATATATACATTGAAATGATTCTTTTTCAATATATTTATCAGTTTGCTGAGATTTGCCTGTAATAGAGGTTCGCCTCCGGTGATACAGATATTTGAGGACTTATATCCCCTGGCTCTCTTTAATATCTCGTCCAGCGTCATTGCAGACCCTTCGTCATATGCATGGACGGTATCACAGTATGAACATCTCAGGTTGCATCCAGTCAGCCTGATGAAGATACAGGGCTTACCTGCATGGGAAGACTCGCCCTGAATGCTCATAAATATCTCATTAACACGAAGA
>JABGRF010000021.1 GCA_018648405.1 Candidatus Scalindua sp. | reverse complement strand
CATATTATAGACCACTTCAAAAAGGCAATAGAAGCTGATCATCTCTCTCACGCATATATCTTTACCGGACAGGATGGCATTGGAAAGACTTTATTCGCGAAAGAGCTTGCAAAAGCTCTTAATTGCAAGAACAATGAAAGTGATTCCTGTAATTCATGCCCGAACTGCATTCGTGTAGAGAGCCACAACCACCCTGATATTTTCTGGATAGAGAGAGAAGAAAAAGCAAAATTTATCAAGATTGAAAATATCAGAAATTTACAGAATTCTGTAAGGCTCAGCCCGCTTGAATCTGACTACAAAATATTCATCATCAAAGATGCAGACAGGATGAATGAGGAGGCCTCAAACTGCCTGCTGAAAACACTAGAAGAGCCCGCACCAAACACCATAATTATCCTTATTGCCAACTCAATGACGCCGATCAAGGACACGATCAGATCAAGATGTCAGATTATCAGATTTCATCCAATCCCAACCCACATAATAACAAACCAATTAACAGATGAAGCGAATACTGATGCGAGCATGATAGGATGGGTATCAAGGTTTTGTAACGGAAGCCTGGGAAACGCACTGGACCTGCTGGATGACAACTATTACAAGATGAATGATGATATTGTCACACGTATGTCTGAACCTGACATGGACAACCTTCTCTTTGCCGAAGAAATTATTGATTCTTATTTAAGTTCAGGAGATTCTTTAGAAGAGAGAAGAGAGACCCTTAAGGTCATCTTACACTGCATCCTACAATTCTACCGGGATCTATTGATAGTTAGAATCAGAGACGGGCATGATGTTCAGCGAGAGAAGATACCTCTCTTCAATGAAGGCCGTGAAGATGCTCTGCAAAGATACGTCAATCACCTGACACAGGAACAGATAATAACCATAATTGATGAGGTTTTAGAGTCAATCAAATACATTGATTTCAATCTGAATATCAACTTACTAGTCGAAAATATAATTACGAGAATTACCGTTTTGAATTCTAAGGCGAGATGATACGAAACTTAAAAAGGCAGGTACTGTTTTTTAGAGTGTTGGCATAAAAGCTTGTCCATCAACTGTGAAAGGGGAAAAGGGATATCCCCTCTTCCCCCCAACAGCAAAAATCCTATTACTTTCTACGAATCTGAAAAATGTTGAATTCTCTCAGTCACCACTCAGCATTTGCTCAGTCTTAGGCCTCACATCAAAGATTGTTAATCCTCCATGCGGATATATTCCTCCACTAACCATTCCCATCAGATTATGGTCATGAGCAATAGTTATACCTGGTCCACGATTACAAGACAGACACTCGGTCTGCGATGAGAAATCAGGAATATTGTACAAAATATCGTATCTTTCACCAGAACCTATTAGAATTGTATCTTTTTCGTACGGAGCCGGGTGCTTTCTCCCATCCACTCCAACGATCAGCCCATGATATCCGTGTGGATGCCAGGCAAAAATATGGTCATATCCGATTGCCATTAACCTCACAAGAACAATTTCTCCATCGTATGCAACCAGCCTTGTTTTCGGATCGTTAATCGTGGATAACGGGTTATCCAGCTTGTCCATGAAAATCTTACCATTCAGTGTAAAGTAATTTGATTTCCAACTCAGACAGTTAGTTATAGTTCCCATGTCTCTCAACATTTCCATATATTCGCTGTCTACTTCAGAGAAAAACAGGGTATACTCCCTGTCATACCTGTATCCATAAATTTCGTTTTTCTTTTTCTCAATGGCAATAGGAAAATACAATCCAGCCATAATATGGTTAGTTGAATCAACATGGCAATGTCCCATATATGACCCTTCAACATCGTCAGGAATTGCCAAGAAATATCTAAATACCTCCTGAGGGAAGACAGAAGGATAAGGAATATTTGGAATACCATCAACTGCCGGTATTAAATCAAGACCATGCCAGTGAATGGT
>JABGRF010000093.1 GCA_018648405.1 Candidatus Scalindua sp. | reverse complement strand
AGCCAGCTACAATCTGTTAAACGCAGCATTTGATTCTTATCCAATTTACGATCAAAATTGAAATCAAGTTCAGCAAAAGAGGCTTGGTATCTGAATCCGGCAGCCTTTCGTAGGCGGTCACGCTTTCGATCTTTACGTTCATCCCATTCTGAATCAATTAAATGGGTTAAGAGTTCATCCGGAGTTAATTTTTCACTCATACCGGCTTCAAGGGTTGTCTGAAACGCATGAGCCATGCCATGCAGACGCATTTCCTTCATTTTTGTAATTGTTGCCTGATTGTTATTCATGTGCTTACTCCTATTTGTAATATTGTTTTCCACGAATGTTTTTGTGTATTTCCGGCAGGAGGGAAAATTGCTTGTTATCCATCTCCTTTTCATACTGCTCCATAATAGCTTTTGCTTCATTAGAAATGACTTTGTAGGAAACCATTTCCAGATTTAAAGCTCGTCTACAGGCCAGATTTAAAATATCATGACCATACTTACTGGCCTGTCCAAGGATGCCCATACAAGATTTGTAGGCCTGCTCCGGATGTGGTTTTGTGTTAAGAAGATGGGTAACAGCTCTTTGGGTTTCTTCTCCAATGTTTCCGGCCCACCATTTCAGCTTCTCTGGGTTCCAGTTATCCTTATATCTGTGGTTGGTAGGCATATGGTCCCTGAGAGTAGAGTATTTATGACTGCTGCGGTTCCGCCTATGCTGTACAATACGAATATTATCATGGTAAATAGCAACATTTCTGTCATCGTAGATAAGCTTAACTCTTTTTTTCCTGAGTATATGCGGAACACTATAGTAATGCTGATCCTCTTTCAGTCTCACATGATAATTAAACTCTACCAGAGTGTCCTCTTGAAAGTATTTTAATGGGTATGGATTTATAGGCAGTGCTTTCAATTCAGATCTTTCCACGTCTTCGAAAAGTTCCTGTCTTGAAACTTCCATTTTGGTTAATTTCTTGTTATTATGCATCTCGAGCCTTTCCTTGATAGCCTGGTTAAGTTCGCTGAGACTATGAAAAGTTTTATTACGTAATGGAGCGAATATTCTTCTGTATATAATCTTTACAGCATTTTCTACATGGGCTTTATCTTTTGGCTTTCTTGATCTGGCAGGAATTACTGCTGTTCTGTAGTACTCGGCAAAGTCAGCAAACAGCGGATTGAGGTCTGGCTCATAAATATCTGCTTTAATAACACCTGATTTTAAGTTGTCTGGAACAATTGCAGCTGGGACACCCCCGAAAAATCTGAGAGCCCTTTCATTTGAACGCATAAAACTTTCCTGTGTTTGGTTCTCTGAAGCTTCGGCAAAGGTTAGTTGACTTGCTGGAAGTATAGCAACAAATACTTCAGCTGGAATCATTTTTCCTGTTTTGGGATCAGTTATTTCCATTCTATGGCCTGCATAGTCAACAAACATTTTATCACCGGCCTTGTGATCGATATGCATGGAGAGTTTTTTATCCTTCCTCCATTGTTGATAATGCCAACAGAACTGGGCATATTTTAAACCATCAGGAATATTCTGCAGATATTCTTCCCATAATAGACTCAGGGTAACACCTTTCCTTTTCAGCTCTATTGCGTATTCCGGGAAGTTTTTTTTCAGTTCATCTGACTTACTTTCTGATTTTTTTTGTTCAGTTAGTAAATCATTCAATAATGTATCGCTTATTCCCTTAATCTCCTCTCTCTTCAAGCCGGTTGCTTTGAATTTTTGGAGTGCTTCGGAAACTACCGGACGTGATACATTTACTGCTTTTGCAATTTGTCGTTGGCTTAAGCTAGAGGTTTCTGCAAGCCTGATGATCTCACGGATTTTCTTCATCTTTATCCTCTTTTGGGGCACTTTATTCTCCTGTCTTTTATTTTCTGACAGAAGCAGTGTGCCTTTTTTATGAGGTTAAATGAAGTTCATTTTTGATTCCGGAAAA
>JABGRF010000022.1 GCA_018648405.1 Candidatus Scalindua sp. | reverse complement strand
ATCCCACTGAAGCCTCTCTTTCAACTGTCGTATATAATATTTCTGTCGTAGAGTTACTCCTTTGCTTGCCACTCGATAATGACTGGTCCTGACAAAATAACGCATCAGCTTGTGAAACTGATCGTCGGTTAAATCCTTTGCGGATCGAACACTGGCGACTCGTTCAAGAATATCCCTATACTCATCATCACTCAAGGAGAGTTCTCTTTTAACAATGTGAATAACCGCCAGTTTTTTCTTATCCATAAAACCAGAAATAGTAGTAAGGAAGCGAGGGCTAATTGACAAATGGTTCAATCCATCGTTTTCTTAAATATAAAGTTAGCATAAACTATAAAATCTTGCTAAATTAAATTTTGCATAATAGCGACTGGAATAATATAGGAGAGAGTTATGATTTTTTGTTTTCTGGATAAATATAGAGATGCAGGTCTGCTCATCTTACGGGTAGGCATTGGTGTCATGTTTGTCTTCCATGGCTATCCTAAGTTAATCGCGGGTCCGGAAACATGGGCGATGATTGGCGGAAGCATGAAGGTTCTGGGGATCGGTTTTGCTCAAACCGCCTGGGGGTTCATGGCGGCATTATCAGAATGTGCAGGTGGGATACTGTTAGTTCTGGGGTTCTTAACCCGTCCGGCCTGTTTTTTTCTGCTTATGACTATGGTAGTAGCTACGATGATGCACATTGGCAAGGGTGATCCATTTCTGAAATATTCTCATGCAATGGAATCAGGGATTCTGTTTTTAAGTTTGATTCTAATCGGTCCGGGGAAGTACTCCCTGGACGGCCAGTATCGACCTGGCAGAAGGTAGTGACAAACGAATGAGTTGAACGTGTCAGAGAGAAATGATGAGAAAATCGTTAAAAGGAGCTCTATTGTCAGGGCTGGTATTCCCGGGTTATGGTCAGTTTGTTATGAAGCATTACATCCGCGGCATTGCGTTAATGCTTCTGTGTTTAACCGGTCTGGTAGTTATTGGAGTGAAAGTACAGCAGCAAATATCTATCGTGCTCGAAAAAATTGAGTACGGTGGTAGCGCAATAGATATAAGTGAAATCCTAAATGCAGCTAATCTGATGGACACCACTTCAGGCGATGTCATATACAGGTTCGCTTCGTTGTTGTTACTGTTCTGCTGGGTTATAGGGATTGTTGATGCGTACAGAATTGGGTGGAAAAAAGATCTGGAAGAACAACAAAAAAGTCAGTGTTAGAAAACCGGGTTAATTAAATGTTGATGACCTTTCGACTCTGCCAAGTGTGACGTCATCTTCCACAATGAGTTTTCATCAGTTCGCTAAGTCCATCATTTATCCTCTTCCATGTATCGTTCTGAAGTTTGATGGATTTCTCCTTAATACTAACGCCGTCATAATCCGCAGGATATAAAGGCTCCAAAATTTTTTCATAAATCGTGCCTTTACTGAAAATCCATGTTCCTTTGGGTGTGATATCCAGGCCACCGTAAGTTGCGATAGGAATAATTGGCAGGTTATGTTTCACGGCAATACTGAACAGGCCGCGTTTAAATTCACCCATTTTGTAGTCTTTATCTTTTGTCCGTGTTCCTTCCGGAAATACCACTAAATAAGGGGTTAAAGCACCATTATCTAATTCGGTTTCTTTTATTTTTTTAGCTGCATCCGATAGCACTTTCCAGGTTTTTTTGTCATCCTTATACACTTTAATCATACCCAGTATTTCAATCCCCTTGCCGAAAACCCAGATCCTGAATAACTCGAACTTAGCGCAGAACAGCGATTTGCCTTTTACCGTATTCAATATAGCCGGAATGTCCATTATCGAAGTGTGGTTCTGGCATATTATTGCGGGCTCGTTAATCAGGTGTTCCATTCCTGATACCTCAATCTCGACATTCAGGATTCCTAAAAGACGTTTTGTAAATGCATGAGCACGGCCAAAAATAAAATCATGAGA
>JABGRF010000216.1 GCA_018648405.1 Candidatus Scalindua sp. | reverse complement strand
CGCAAAACGGCAAATCTTACTGTTACGCTGGGTTATGGCAAAATGGGGATATGCGTAGACACACACGTTCACAGGATCTCGAATAGGCTTGGATTGGTGAAGACAAAAACCCCGGACCAAACAGAATTTGCCTTAAGAAAGACGCTGCCCCAGAAACATTGGCTAATTTATAATGATCTCCTGGTTACATACGGTCAAAATCTCTGTGTTCCGATTTCACCGTGGTGCAGCAAATGCAAGATTTCTAAGTATTGTAAAAGGCTTGGTGTAAAAAAATCCAGGTAACGCTTTGTCGGAGTGTTGTTTACTTTACCATTTCTTCGCCTGTAAGCTTGGCGTATGCCTCAAGATATTTTTCAGACGTAATTCGGATTACGTCTTCAGGTAGTGAAGGTGGGGCACATTGTTTGTCCCATCCTGATTTCTCCAGATGATCCCTGACAAATTGTTTATCAAAAGATGGTTGTGATTTTCCGGGAGAATAGCTTTCCAGTGGCCAGAAACGGGAAGAATCTGGCGTCAATACTTCATCGATTAGAATTACTTTATCACCATATTTGCCCCACTCAAATTTCGTATCACTAATTATAATTCCTTTTGTCAGGGCGTATTCGCTTGCCTTCTTGTATATCGCAATGCTTTTTTGTCTTATCTCTTCTGCGAGTTCTCTTCCCGTGATCTTGACGGCTTCCTCAAAAGAGATATTTTCGTCATGTCCGGATTCTGCTTTTGTTGATGGTGTGAAGATGGGTTCAGGCAGCTTGCCACTCTCTTTCAGATTATCAGGTAAATTTATCTTACAGACCGTCCCATTCTCTTTATACTCCTTCCAGCCGGAACCTGCGAGATAGCCTCTTACTATGCATTCAACCGGAATTACCTCAACTTTCTTTACGAGCATGGAGCGCCCTCTTAGAAGGTCCTTGTCTTCTTTTGCTATTTTGTCAATTTCATCGATATTCATCGTGATTAAGTGATTTTCCGTTAACTCTCTTGTAAGCTTGAACCAGAACTCTGACATGAGTGTAAGGACTTTGCCCTTATGCGGGATGCCATTTGGCAGGATGTAGTCAAATGCTGAAATTCTATCAGTAGCGACAAGCAAGAGATTGTCGTCAATCTCGAATATCTCTCTTACCTTTCCCTTATTATGCAGTTTTAAATAAGGGATATCTGTTTTTAGTAAAACTGGATCGTTAGAAGTCATTGTTTTATGATAAAGTGACAAAAATTATATGAAATAGTTTTATTATGAAAACTGTTTGCTCAATTTGTTTTTTAACGTTTGAATGCCTTTGAGATTAGGGCAAAGCGACATTGCCTTATTAAAACTTGCCAATGCGTTATCCCATTCACCAGAAGTTATATAAATATCAGCAATTTTTTTGTATATAAAGGCTTTTTCGTTTTTATTCACTTTTAATTTTAAAACCCTTGTCAGGTATGTTATTGCCATACTTGGCTCTGCTAGTTTTACCAACTTTTTACATGATAAACGAATGATCCTTTCTTTGATCTCTTCCAGTAATAGCTTGCGCGCAGGATTGCCATCTTCTTTTTGGTAAACATACTCGTACAATTCAAAGGCCCGTTCATAATTTTTCTGTTCTTCGTACTGTTCGGCAAGAAGAAATTTGCAATCAAGATAGTCTTTTAGATCTAAGAAGCTCAGTAGTTTAAAGCCTTTGTTTTCTTCCTTTAAGCGCTCATAATTTTTAACTGCTTGATGCCCGTTTTTGTTTAAGAGGTCATTTAATACCATCTTTGCCTGAGATTTTATATCGCACTTATACTTCTCTTTTTCTACTTCTGTTCGTTCGTTGTAGTAGAAATCTCTGGTGTTTTCATTCTGTAGCAGACTGTCATAGTGGACTCTTTTCTCGGAGTCGGTCAGTGTTTTATATGCTTTAATCAGCAGTTTGATTTTGTCTTCTGAAGAGATTCCATT
>JABGRF010000141.1 GCA_018648405.1 Candidatus Scalindua sp. | reverse complement strand
CAGCGATTCCGCTTCTATTTATTTTCTTAGGCTTATTATTTCCTGATCAACAAAAGGGCATGACTATTATGTCAGCTGGTGGAGCCGGACAGTCTGCTATTAAATAATATGATGATTTATTTTTTTCTTCTTTTCTGTTTGTCGGCTGTTAGTCCCAATTAAAGAGTGGGATTTCTCCTGCCACACAGTATTGTGACATAGAGCATAGGGCTAATATTTTAAATACCCGATTGATGTGAGCAAGCTGAGTATCTTAGTTTTCCCAAATTTCATAGTCATCATTGTAGCAAGTCCAAATTCCCCAAGTGAAATCATGGTTTCTTTTTCATTCTTGAAGAACGCTTCTTTTACATGTTTTGCCAAATAGGCCAACTGGTTTATCATATGCGCTAATTGTAGGCACTGGTAGTAATTGCATGTTGCCACGGGCGAGACCCTGGAGAATTTGTGTGATAAACCATACCCCTCGTTTTTCTGGGCGTTAAATCCCTCGTTCTCAATTGCCCAACGCAACCTGCCGCGCAAGCTGATGTCTTTGCAGTTATCTCTGTTCAGAATGATGTTTGTAATGTGTACAAATCTCTCCTTCTCAGCTAGATGTGGTATGTTGTCTTTTTTAGGTACGTGCCGATTCCTTGTGATAGTCGATTCAATCAGATGAAAGATGTGTTTTCTGTATTGGATATTATTGATGAACCTGTAGTTGTGTGTCTCCCACCAGTTGCCCTTCTTGAAGTGCCAACTTGCAGTGTTATCCTTGGTGACGCGCCAGAGAAAATTAACTTCTTCCCATACACTTTTCAGATTTCCTTCTTTGAAAGTGAAGATGAAGTGATATCCGTAGTTACGGCAGATATCGAAAACCGTGTTGTTCGGATATAGCCCATCGGCCAGCAAGAGGATTGGCATGCGAGGATACAGCTTCTTTATCTTTTGGGCCAGCCTCACAAAGGCTTTCAGCTCACAGTCTTGTTTATCGTAGGTGCCCTGTTCGGGATTACGTATCCATTCGGTGGCAATAGATATACTAAAACCGTTGGCACACACAATCTTGGCTTCAAGCACATATACTGTGTAGCTTGTCTTTCCATTCTTCGATGTCTGTTTGGGACATCCTGGATAAGGCTCATAATCATAACTATGGAGCCCTGTGCCATCAATTGCTATGCTATGGTAAAGTCCTTCGAAACGAAATTTGTCAAACACCTTTCTACGTACCAACACCCTGACCATCTCCTGTTTGAGCCTCTCAAGGCAATCTGCAGGTAACTGCCGAAGCAATTTATCACAGGTATCCATATCCGGAAGCCGACAGCCAAACACCTTCCTGTAGTTGGATGAAAAACGCCCCTTCCTGGAAAGGTTGTCCATGCCATTGCGCGAGCTACGTTTGAAAAGGAACATGGCTATAACAGCCATCAGCAACTCTTCGATCTTGTAGTCAGGATCTTTTCGGTAATCAGGAAATGAGGAAAGCATCTCCTGGAAGTCAGGGAAATGCTTTTTTAGCGCAATCGCAGTTTGAACAATAAAGGTCATCCCCTGGTAGCAATTCAATTTCTCCTTGCATGCCTGACGCTTCTGTTCTTTGATTCTCTTTCTGTTTCTCTTCTATAAAAGGTCGAAAAAAAAAGCTAAAAATGCAATTCCATCTATTCGGCAGACTTGCATATCACATTTATATTCAGTACCTTAAAGGTGAAATAAAAACGCCAGCGAAAATGGTGGAAACCTACTGGCGTTTTCAAAAAAAAACTTATGAAACCACAACAGTAATTGTTTAGCGGCAGGGCCGCTTTTGCACTTGCCTCATTATGAAGCCGTTAGCGAAACAACCTAAAGTATGGTGTCTTTAGTAAAAATAGTGCGAAGATTATTATTTTCAAAATTTTCCGATTCCTTTATTCTCAGACTATTACAGAATCACTATTTTTCAAGCGGAATCGCTG
>JABGRF010000163.1 GCA_018648405.1 Candidatus Scalindua sp. | reverse complement strand
GAATAGATCGGGAAGCTGCAAAAAAAGGGTGGAGTATAACAGGTATTTATCATTCCCATCCGGATCATCCGGCAGAGCCTTCGGAATTTGATAAAGAGTGTGCGAGTGCATGGGTTGAGTATTCGTATATAATCATATCCGTTAAAGATGGTGTGGATGATGAATTGAGGTGTTGGCGTTTTGATGCCGAAAAGCAGGATGTTGAGGAAGAAGAAGTAAAGATAAGTAGGCGAGACTTTTTAATTGGCATGTCGTTTATAGTGTTTAGCTTTGTAGTTTATTTCGGCTTGTTCTCCATTCCGCTTTTCCCATTGACAAAAAAGGAAATGGCCAGTGCTGCTACTATAGGTTATCTGTTTAGCTGGAGCTTGACCGGGATAGGTATATTTTTCGCGGGTAAGGAAGGCTATGAGTTCCTTAAGGAAAAGATTTTGATGGGTTTTTTTAGAAAAATAATAGGTAGGAAAGAAAAATGAGTGAAACCGTTGCAGATGAGAAAATTGATTTAAGAGGGGTTCTTTGCCCGATTAATTTTGTTAAGACAAAATTAAAACTGGAAATGATGGATGATGGGCAGGTCCTGGAAATAACCCTGGATGATGGCGAACCAATGAGAAACGTTCCGAGAAGTATAAAAGAGGAGGGCCACAAGGTGGTGGGGGTTGAACAGATCGACGATGGATATAAGATATTTGTTAAGAAAAGTTAATAGCATTTTTTGTCTGTCTGCTGACCGGAGCTAACAATTCTCTGTTTTTTTGGTGCGTAAATCATTCGTGTTTCTGGAATATTCTTAATTCTTGCCAGATCGGTAAAATATAGTTATACGGTAACCAGGGATTGGCAGGTGGTTATATCTGGTTTTAAATGAACGGGTTGAGCTCTTAAAGGTTGTTATCAGTGAAGTAAAATTGTCTGTTTGAGTGTTCAAATATAATGGCGGATTTGTGATATTTTTTTCAAATTAGGTGTTGCGTTAATAATGGATTATTGCTAATATGTCCGCGGTTGTGTCGGTAGTTTAGTGTCTGTAAAGTATTTTATTTATAGTTCCTTGCTTTGCCGAAGTTTTTGTTATTAAGCTCTGCTTGATAATGGTTTTGTAATTGAAGCAGGAAAAAGTAAAATCATTGATACTGTATCATCAATAATGGGGGTTTGAGACATGTCTAGTGATGTAAAAGAAAAAGAAGCTTCCAGTGGTAATATTTGGATAGGCAAGAGAGATTTTTTTACCTTGGCAGGCTGGGCAGTATTCCTCGTGACCGGTCTGATCTATACATTGAAATTGATGGGGCCAAAAAAGATTGGGGGATTTTTCTTCCCTACAGTTCTCTTTGAGCCTTCTCCCGTTTTTTCTGTTGGTGTGCCGGTGGACTATGCGTCTGGTACTGTAACAACATTAAAAGCCAGGAAGGTCTTTATCCTTCGAGAGGGTAACAGCTTTAAAGCGATATCAGTAATATGTCAGCACCTTGGCTGTGCAGTACATTGGACAAAGGAAAAAAACATATTTGAGTGTCCGTGCCATGGTAGTAAATATTATAAGGATGGAGTGAACTTTGCGGGTCCGGCTCCTAAGCCGCTATACCATTACGAAATGAGTGTGGATGATAATGGTAAACTGGTCGTAAATACAGAGAAAATAGTACCTATAAATACTGAGTTGGTTGTTTAAATTGTCTTTAGTTCATGCTAATGGAAATTTATGTGAAAGGCGTGTAGATGAGTCAATCAGCAGCTTCCGAGCAGGGGAATCGGGTCTCCCTTGAATTGGATTGGTTAGAAAAAAATATTCGTTGTCAGCATCGTTGTCCAGCACATATGGACATACCCGGTTACATACGCCTGATAAGTCAGGGTAAGTATCTGGAATCATACAAACTGATGCTGGAGACCAACCCCTTTCCTACCGTTTGTGGATATGTTTGTCCGCGTCCTTGTGAATCTAAATGTAAACGTGGTGATTTCGACAAGCCTGTGTCAATCGACAACATGAAAAGGTTTGTTACTGATTATATATATAAGAACAAAATAAAGATACCTGTTCCCGAGATAAAAAAGAGAGACGAAAAGGTAGCCATTATCGGAGCTGGTCCTGCCGGATTAACAGCAGCAAACGATCTCGCCGGAATGGGATACCAGGTAACTGTATTCGAAAAAGAATCAAGGGTTGGTGGCATGATGATGTGGGCAATACCATCCTACAGGCTGCCGCGCGACCAGATAATGTTTGATGTAAGTAATATAGAGGCTAGAGGTGTAGAGATAAAGCTGAATACGCATTTTGGAGGTCCGGATAAAACGACTTCCAGCAGTAGTTCAGATAGTGCAGTTTCCGACGGTAGTCCGGAAGAACCGATTTCCAGTAAAATTCCTGATGATGCGATTTCCGGTCTGTT
The DNA here is from genome assembly GCA_018648405.1 of Candidatus Scalindua sp. Lineage (GTDB taxonomy): Bacteria > Planctomycetota > Brocadiia > Brocadiales > Scalinduaceae > Scalindua. The sequence continues at coordinate 9,669 of JABGRF010000163.1, read as the reverse complement.
GAAAGAAGGATACAGTGCGGTGTTTATCGCTGTTGGCGCACAGAGAGGGAGGAAACTTGAGGTTCCTGGAGAAGATGGAACAGAGGGTGTCATGGATTGTCTGGATTTCCTGAAGAATGTGAGCGCCGGAGACCTGAAAAGCCCTGGTAAAACGGTGGCGGTGATTGGTGGTGGAAACTCTGCTGTCGATGCTGCTAGAACGGCTAAAAGAATAACGCCAGATGTTTACATAATATATAGAAGGACACGAAATGAGATGCCTGCTCTCAAGCATGAGATTGAAGAGGCAGAGCTTGAAGGCATTAAATTTCATTATCTGGTTGCACCAGTGAAAGTTATTGTTGAGAATGGAAAGGCAAAGGGGCTTGAATGTGTCAAGATGGAGCTAGGCGAGCCTGACAGTAGTGGAAGACGAAGACCTGAACCAGTTCCCAACTCGGAATTTGTAATTGATACGGACTGTATAATAACGGCGCTTAGCCAGGAAGCAGATTTAGAATTTTTGGGCGATGACAGTGGGTTAGAAGCGACAAAGTGGGGAACACTTGTTGTGGATGATGGCCTGCAAACCGGTAAGAAAGGTGTCTTTGCAGGTGGTGATGTCGCATTAGGGCCAAGTACGATTATTGAATGTATCGCTCAGGGGCATCTGGCGTCTAAATCGATCGATTGCTACCTGAGAGGAGTTGACTTCAAGGAGTCTAAGGATAAAACCATGGTAACTCTTATAGAAGGAGATTATATCCAGGAGAGGGAAAGTAATTTTGATAGTACTCCTCGTGAGGAGATGACTACAATACCAAAATCGCAAAGGGAATCGTTTGATCTGGTTGAGCTTGGGTTTGCAGAGTCGCAGGCTCGGGTAGAAGCCGATCGATGTTTGAAATGTGATCTCAGTATTCAAGTCGTAGCTGAGGATTGCATACTATGTGGACGGTGTAGTAGTGTGTGTCCGGTTGATGCGCTGGAGCAGGTCGATGCAGATACGGGAGGTGACTATAAGCCTCATGTTAGCAAAGACGGAGTAGTGATAAGGCATACTGACGTGTGCATCAGATGCGGTAATTGTAAAGATTGTCCTGTGGATGCGATTAACATGAAGCGAGTTTTCTGGGAACCCAATGAAGAAATTAATAAATCACCTAAAGCACAAGCAGCAAGTAGTGATTAGGGCGTTGGTTTAATGATGTGATTTTGTTTTAATAAGTGATATTTAAAAGGGGATGCTTAAATGAATTTAATCTTATTTTTGATCAGGAAGCTTACGGAAACTGAGGTATGGAAATCCGTATTTCGACATGGCTATACGGATACTCCCAGAAACAGGGCACTTCAGACTATAAGTAACGTATGGTTGCATCTGCATCCTGTAAAGGTTCCAAAGCACGCTGTTAAGATTCGGTACACGTGGTGTCTGGGCGGGCTGACATTCTTTATTTTCCTTTATTTGACTGTGACAGGTGTCTTGTTAATGTTTTATTATGTTCCGGATGTTAATCGGGCATATGCAGATATGATCGATCTTATGTACGTTGTACCATTGGGCCGTTTGCTAAGAACATCACATCGTTGGGCCGGACATGCTATGGTCATAACAGTTTGCTTTCATATGTTGCGAGTGTTTCTTACCGGTTCCTATAAGGCTCCGCGCCAATTTAACTGGGTTTTGGGCGTACTGTTGTTAGTACTGACATTCCTGCTTAGCTTTACCGGATATTTGTTGCCATGGGATCAGCTCGGTTACTGGGCGATTATGGTGGGAACAAATATGGGAGCGGCAACTCCTGTAATGGGCTATCAGGGTCCATTTGCAGACCTTTTAGGTGTTAAGATAAACAATGATGTTCGTTTTGCTCTCTTGGGTGGTACGCAAATTGATGCTCCGTCTTTATTGCGAGCATACGTGTGGCATTGCATAGGAATACCAATAATTGCAGGAGCATTGATGATTCTTCATTTTTGGCGTGTTAGAAAAGACGGTGGTATTTCAGGGCCTCTATAAATAGTTGGGAGAATTTTTTTATGTCAAATCATGCTGAAGCACAAGTAGCAAACAATAAGAAGACTGAGAAAGTCTTTTCGTGGCCAAACCTGGTGGCGAAGGAGTTTATAGCGGCAATTCTATGTACTGTTATATTGCTCGTTTATTCATATTATGTTGATGCTCCACTAAGGGAGCTTGCCAATCCGGGAGAACCTGAAAATCCAGCAAAAGCACCATGGTATTTTTTGGGATTGCAGGAGATTCTCGTCTATTTTGATCCTTGGATTGCAGGAGTTATTGTTCCCAGTATTATACTTGTGGGGTTGATGGCAATACCGTATATAGATGTGAATCCAAAAGGGAATGGGGGTTACTGTTTCAGGGATAGAAGATTCGCGATAACGGTTTTCTTGTTTGGATTTATTTTTTGGTATGCTCTTATAGTGGTGGGTACATACATGAGAGGGCCGTTCTGGTCGTTTTTCTGGCCTTGGGAGACATGGAGTTTTGATTTTCCAACCCCTCCGCCTTCGGTAAGCTTACCAAACTGGCTGGGTATTCCTGCCCTTCTTATCTATTTTGGGCTAGGAATGTTGGTGCCTGCAGTTGCTTTCTGGAAATTTGCTAAACAGCTTGGCTTTATCAGATACAACATCACAATGATGCTTTTATTGCTTATGCTGGGAATGCTTATCAAGATGGCTTTAAGGCTGATGTTTAATGTTAAATATGTATTGCAGACACCTTGGTTTAATATTTAGGAATTCCGAAGACGTGGATTGATTTATTTTTTTCTATTTTTTCGAGAGAAGTAAACAAATGAAAAAGAAATTATTTTTGTTATCCAGTATATTGCTACTAGTTGTTACTATCTTATGGGTTAAGGATATGTTGGAGCCAGAGTGGAAGCAATATCAGGTAGAGTATTATGAGCAGCAGCTAAAAGCAGTAGAGAAGGAATTGCAGAGTACAAGTAATGAAGAAGACAAGGCCGTCTTAGAAGAGAAACTTGCTAAGCTGCGAAAACCTAAATATGAAATTAAACAGATTCTTCTAAAGGGTGATTATGGCTGGGCTCAACAGAGTAACGGGCAAAAAACCGATAGATGTATGACTTGTCATATTGATGAAGCAAAGTTGACAGCGTCTCATGAGACGGTGGTCAAAAGCTTTCCGTTTGATATTTATGGGTGTACTGTATGTCACGGTGGATCGGGTCGCTCGCTTGATGAGGAGCATGCGCATCATGGTATTTTCAAACATAAGAGAGCGATGCGCCAAAGGTTAGATCATGCTGATGTTCTTTTTGATATGTGGGAAGAGTTTGCTACACTTTCGCTGGAAGAGGGTACTGAATGGGCGAGCTTTAAAGATCGTACCATAACAGGTGAGAAGGCCATATATTTGGGCAGTGGCAAATGTATGAGATGCCATACCGGTCTTACGGCGCCGCATGTCGAACGTTGGAAGAGAGTTAAATTCGAAAGTTTTAATGTTATCAAAGAAGCTCCAGATTATATTGAAGGAGATGAAGAGTATAGAAAGAAATGCTATGAGTGCCACACGACAGGCTACAACAAAGAGACAGGAACATATGAAGAAGAGGGTATAACCTGTGAAGCGTGTCATGGACCTGGTGAGGTGTTTGCAACTTTCATGGATATTGGTAAAGCAACAGAAGGTCAAAAAATAGCTAAAATCACACCCGCCTACAATAAATGTGGTGGGACTGAAGGGTGTCATCGAAGCAGGAGGCATGAGATGCGGGTGAAGTTCTTCAGAGACAGCAAGAAGTATGACGATTACGAATGGTTCAAGCCGAAGTATCAACGAATTATGACTGAGGTGGCGGAGAAGAGGAAAAGCGGTGGAGATGAAGAAGGATATGACCCTACCGCGCCTAAGCATAATATAAGATTTGTTAAGTGAGGTCTGGGAGTTAATTGGTAAAAGAATAAAAACGGTAGTAATACAATGTGGTTAATTAGTTGTTCTGATATATACTTTATGAATGTTTATGTTTCGTTGTAATTTTTGATAAAAGAAAGGGAGGATTTTCATAATGGATCTTCTGAAAACGTATGCGGTTGTAGTTTTCTTTTCAGTTTTATGCACATTGCATGTGGCAAATGCAGCAACTGAACAGGATTATATGGGCTCAGGTACGGGCGAATTAGACTATGTGGGTGCTGAAGCTGGCAAAGGAGCCTCCGCAGACGGTGTTGAAGGTCTTGGTTTAGAGCCAATCACCAAGAAACAGCATGAAAGAGCTAAAAACTTTTATAACAGTGTTTATACCACTGCTGGTGCCAGAGCTCTATATAGTGAGAATGTCGGGCTAGAGAAAGGTGCAGGACCATGGCAGGATTTCTATAAGCCTAAGCCGCTGCATATGTACTGGTTCCCGGCAAGGCATTATGTAAAGCCGGAAGGGACATATTATGATCAACTTCTGGAGAAGTATAAAGCAGACCAGTGTATAGAATGTCACGAAGAGGTTACTCCAGGCATCGTTCATGATTGGAGAGACTCAACACATGCAGATCCGAAAAAGAACAACTTTTTTGCAATAAGGACAAGGCAGATTGAAGAGCTTATTGAGAGAGACTTGGATAAAGTTGGTTGTAACGAGTGTCACGGTAAAGATCATAACGAACTTCATATGCCTACGCCGGATATTTGTGGTAATTGTCATCCAAAACAGGTAAATGAATATTTGGACGAAATGGAGTTCGGGCGTCCTAACCACGTTGATACATTTACTGCTAATGTTGTACCGCCGTGGTATCCGGAAGCTGCGAGGCAGGGTTATTTAACATCAATGTTTGGCTGTGATTACTGTCACGGGACGACAGAGAAGTGTGATATCTGTCACACAAGGCATAAGTTCACTGCAAAAGAGGGCAGAAGGCCTGAAGCTTGCATGAGCTGTCACATGGGATTTGACCATCCGGATGCTGAGTCATATGGCGAGTCCAAGATGGGAATGATTTATCATATGGAAGGTGAGGAGTGGGACTGGAGCAAGCCGCTTGGAGATATAGTGCCAGGTAAGGATTATAGAACCCCAACCTGTCAGTACTGCCATATGTATCAGGCAGAAGGGAAATTTACTCATACACTTGCAGCAAAAGGTATATGGAGAATGGGAACTGTTCCACCTAAGAGTGCTGAATTTAAATCATCATTAAGCGCCTATCCGTATGGAGTGAAATTGCCTCCGTTGGATGCGAAGCTGGATATATATTCAGAAGCAAACAGAAAGAAAAGGGAGCAGTGGATCGAGATGTGTTCAAACTGTCATAGCCCTCGATGGGGAAGACTTTATCTGGAGAATCTGGATGACATGATGTTTGAGATGTGGAAAATGCAGGACAGGGCACATTTGATTATGGATGGTTTGGCGGCAGCAGATGCTTTTGATCCTCCTGTATCAGAGCGTGATCCGTTCCCAATGGGTGATGTTCTTGCAGATGCACTAGGACCTGGATTATTAGGAGAAGGTATCTATAATGCGTTTAAGACAACTGGAGGTAAGATACCGGTGTATGGTCCTATACTAGGTGTGTATACGGTCTTTATGGCGGGAAAAAATAACCCGTCTCGTATTGAGAACTTGTATACCAACTTGTGGTTTGGTGATAAAGCGCATGCTTATAAGGGTACTGCCCATGTTCAGCAGGATATATCATGGTGGTACGGAGCAGCTAAGGTATTCCAGGCAGTGAACGAAATGGAATCCGAGGCACAGCAGCTTTATCGTGCTCAGGAGGTTGATAAGCTCCTTGGTAAGAAAGATAGGAAGAGATCAGCAGGAATGGTAGGCGGTATTATTGTATTTGCCGGTCTTTTACTCGTAGGGATAGTTGTTGCAGTAAGAATGAGAAAAAAGGATTAAAATAATAGAGTAATTATGAAGAATTACTTACTATTCAGTATAAAAAGAGAGGCGCTCGATTTCGAGCGCCTTTTTTTTTGCTGTAAACTTGTACTTTTGGTAAAAACGTAATTATTTATAGTAATGGATACAGAAGTTGAAGAAGCAAAAGCGTTTACGCGTTGGTTTAACCTTGATTTATCTAATAAATGCTAATAAAATCCCCGCTAGAGACTTTACAGCGTTATTAATAAACTATTAACAATGAGTAATAGTGCTTTATTGCTTAAGAACGGTTCTAAGATTGCAATAATAGGCGGAGGGCCTGGAGGGAGTTTTTTTGCGCATTTTGCTTCACGTTATGCGAAAGAAGCGGGCATTGATGTATCTATAAAAATATACGACAGAAAAAGTTTCTGTCAGAGAGGTCCACGCGGTTGTAATATGTGTGCCGGGGTTATTTCTGAAAATCTTTTTAATAGCCTGGAAGAAGAGAGAATAAACATTGCTGATTTCTGTGTACAAAGAAAAATAGAGGGATATTGTTTTCAAGCACAGGACGAGAGCGTCGTCCTTCATCACCCCGTTCCGGGACACATTTCAAAGATTGTTACAGTATTTCGAGGAAATGGGCCTTTGCAGTCTGAACACGAAGGTAATGTCAGTTTTGATGACTATCTTTTGAATCATGTTAAGGAGCAGGGAGTAGAGATAGTATTCGATATAGTTAAAAGCTTTAAATTGCCATTCAGAAAGGGCGATCCGGTAAAAGTAATTAGTGGTGATGGGAATCCTAAGAATGAATTTGACGCTGACCTTGTGGTTGGAGCCTTTGGTGTAAACACAGGGATGATGGAAAAAGTGGGTAATATGGATTTTGGATATAAGCCACCAAAGACTGTTCGGACATGTCAGTGTGAAATAATGCTTAGTCCGGAGCATATAGAAAAAACTTTTGGCAATAATGTTTTTGTTTTTGCCTTAGGCAAAAGAGAGCTTAAATTTGCTTCCATTACACCAAAAGCAGACTATGTTACTGTTAATTTAGTAGGCAGAAGGGATTTAACAAGAAAGAACCTGATTGATTTTCTTAAACATCCAGCAGTAAAGAAATTAATGCCGGAAAAATGGGAAATTCCAAATGATTTTTGTATGTGTATCTCTAAGATTCCCATAACATATGCAAAACACCCATATGCAGACAGGCTTGTTGTTTTAGGGGATGCAAGCATTTCAAGGTCATATAAAAGTGGAATTGAATCTGCGTTTAACATGGCAAAGTTGTCCGCTTATACGGCATTTAAGAATGGAGTATCGGCAAGATCATTTATGAATGGTTATTTTAAGCCGGCAAAGAGGCTTCTGGCAAGAGACAACTTTTATGGAATTGTGATGCTAAAAATTAATGATTATATATCATCTAACAGGCAACTAGCAAATAGACAGGTAAAACTTGTAAAATCCACCGAAGATACAAAAACTGCAAGTCTGATTAATGAGATACTATGGAATATGCTTACAGGAAATGTGACTTACAAAGAAATATTAATTAAAGCAATGAACTTACGTCTAATATTGAAAACGTTACCTTTTCATCCTCTTATTTGGATAAGAAAAAAGGGTGGTATCTTTAGCAATGCGAAATAAGGAATATATTGTTATATGAAAGATAAAGATTACTTCCTAAAAGATGGCTCAAAGATTGCCATAGTTGGTGGTGGGCCTGCGGGTAGTTTTTTTGCGCACTTTGCGTTAAAAAGGGCCGAACAAGAAGGGATAAAAGTTGATATTACTATTTTTGAGGGAAAAAGCTTTTGTCAAAAAGGGCCTCGAGGATGCAATATGTGTCCGGGAGTCATATCAGAAAAACTTTATGGAGAGTTAAAGAAGAACAATATGCTCCCTCCAGACAAATGTGTTCAGAAGGAGATAAACGGCTACTATTTTCACACTCATGATGGCTGTGTAGAAGTTCAGAATCCTAAGCCATCTGCAGACAAAAAAATAATAACGGTTTATAGAGGCGATGGGCCTATGTTTTCTCCGCAATCTGAAAGTACAAGCTTTGATAATTTCCTTTCAAAGCATGTAGAAGGTATGGGGGCTACCATCAGCTCTGACATTGTAAGTAATATAATCTTGCCATCGAATAAGGAAGAACAGGTAAAAGTATATTTTGGAAAGAAGGGTTCCTGGAGAATAATGGATGCCGATTTGGTGGTAGGTGCGTTTGGGTTGAACACTGGAATGTTAGAAAAAGTAAAGAGAATGGGGATTGGTTATATTCCTCCCAAAACTGTCAGGGCTTGCCAGGCTGAAATTTATGTAGGTAACAGGAATGGAAGTAAATATTCAGACAACTGGATACATGTTTTTTCGTTAGGCATAAAACCGATTACGTATGCCTCTTTTACGCCGAGAGGAGACTATGTAACTGTAACACTGGTTGGTAATACTGATTTGAATAAGGCCCATTTGGTAGAATTTCTAAGCCATCCTATTGTGCGCCGTACTTTTCCACAAGAAGGCTGGAAGTTGCCAAAAAACTATTGTATCTGTTTCCCCAAGATAAATATTGCGCAGCCCAAACATCCGTTTGCTGATAGATTTGTTGTTGTGGGTAGCGCTGGCGTTTCGAGATATTATAAACACGGTATTGAGTCGGCCTTCATTACTTCAAGGAAGGCGGTAAATAGTGTATTTAAATCAGGTGTCTCTGGAAATGCTTTCAGAAAATATTATTATAAACCTGCAATGAAACTTTTAGGATCTGACAGCCGATATGGAAGATGGGTCTTTGGACTTAACGATTATATTACTTCCAGAAAGAATATTTCAGCCGGTTATTTTTCATTCCTTAAATCAGAAAAGAAAAAACCTGTTGCCAAGATTCAGTTGGAATTTTTATGGAATATGTTTACGGGAAGTATACCCTTTAAAGAGTTATTTATTAAGGTGTTCAATCCGGGGTTGCAGTTAAGATTATTACCCGTTACTGTGATTGTATGGACAGAACAGGCACTTGGATCTACTATTTTCGGTGGAAAATTCAGACGCGAGAAGGTGTTGAAAAATTTTGCTGATAAAGGGCTTGGTCCTCTTGAGGAGGGTCAAACTGTGGTTGTTATTGGAGGTGGGCCCGGCGGGACGAGTTGTGCAATTACACTCAGCAGATTGGCAAAAAAACACAACATTGATTTAAACGTAGTGTTGTATGAAGGTAAAGATTTTGGAAAAGATGAACAGTTTAATCCATGTGTAGGTGTGTTGTCTCCGCCTATTGAAGAAATATTAGAGAAGCAATTAGGGGTTCCGTTTCCACATGATCTTGTATTGGAAAAAATACCTGCATATTATCTGCATTCTGATGACGAAGAGATAAAACTAGAGGGCAATGGAGAAGAATCATGTGCGGTGAATAGAATGTTATTTGATAATTATCTTTTACATCGCGCAAAAGATGCAGGAGTAAAAGTGATACACGGCAGAGTTACAAATATTGATATCGAGTCTAGTGGTGTAATGGTTTATAGTGAAAAGGATAACAGGAGAGCAGATGTTGTTGTTGGTGCGTTTGGTCTGGACGAAGGGGCTTGTAAAGTTTTTGAGATGGCAACACGTTATCGAACCGGCCGTTATATGAGTACTATTTTAACTAAGTTTTATCCGGAAAAGGAAGAAATGGAAAAGTTTGGTAACTGTATACACGCCTTCCTTCCCTCATTGAGAGGAATAGAGTTCGGCGCTATAACACCCAAAATCGATCATTTTGATATTAATATTGCCGGTTCAAAGATTAATTGGCGTT
>JABGRF010000167.1 GCA_018648405.1 Candidatus Scalindua sp. | reverse complement strand
GCGGTAGAAAATGCAAGACTTTATGAGACACTTGAAGAGAATTGTTTCAATATGGTTACTGCGCTGGCCAAAAGTTTAGAGGCCAAGGATAAGTATACAAGTGGACACTCTCAAAGAGTGTCGGAATATTCATCTGTAATGGCAAGAACAATGGGTGTTTCTGACAAAGATATGAAAACATTACGCCATGCTGCATTGCTACATGATATTGGGAAAATAGGTATTTCTGAATTTATAATCAACAAAACAGACAAATTGGATGACACAGAATTTGCCGCAATAAAATCCCATCCTTGTCAGGGTGAACAGATTATAAAGCCATTAGCCTTCCTTGATGACGCAATACACCACATAAGAGGTCACCATGAGAGTTTTGATGGTAAGGGGTATCCTGATAGGTTAGGCAGAAGTGATTTGCCTCTTCTAACAAAAATAATGACGGTAGCTGATGCTTTCGATGCAATGACATCTGATAGAACATACCGGTCATCAATGAAAACAAATAAGGCAATCTCAGAGCTAAGAAGAGTGGCGGGAAAGCAGTTTGATCCTGAGGTTGTAGACGCTTTTGCTTCCAGCGAAATAGTCAAGATGAAGTCAGATTTAGAATCCAACTATTGAATGGTGATAACCAAATAGTATAGAAGAACAAGCTGTTTTTGAAATTTTAGTGACATTATGGAAAGGTATAAGAGGCCTTGATTGAAGAGGACATGTAGAAAGATGATATTGTTGATCAATCTACATTTCCAATAAAGACTAAGCAGGTAACGGAATATTTCCGGAGGGGGTAAAAATGGACAAAGAAATAAGAGTATTAGTAGTAGATGATGAACCCAGGATATGCCATTTAATTTTTGATGTTCTTGTTCAGGAAGGCTATGTGGTTGATATAAGTTTTTCAGGTACTGATGCACTACAAATGATCAAGAAACATAATTATCATATGCTGATAACTGATTTAGAGATGCCAGGGATTGATGGCCTGGAACTAATACAAAAGGTTAAAAAGCAGAATTCAGAAATCAGGGCGATAATGATTACCGGTAACGCAATTGATGATGTTGCCGTATGGGCAGTGAGATACGGAATCGATAACTACATGAAGAAACCATTCAATATAATTAAGTTGAAAGAAATGGTAAAACAGACCTTATGTACCCATAAAATTGTACTGGAAAAAATGTAAATTTGAGAGATTTTAAGGTTGTGGATTGTGAATCTATTATTAAACAAGATTAATTGTCTACTGCTTTTCTAATTGAAATAGACCATGTCAGATGAAAAATATATTGTAGTATTAATGGGGGGAATATCTCCGGAAAGGGAAATATCGCTGCAGTCCGGTAAGGCGGTAGTAAATGCCCTGTCGACAGATAATAAAAATGTGATCAAGATAATTGTTAATGATGATATGGTTAATGAACTTGATAATTATAAAATAGATGTGGCTTTTATTGCCCTTCACGGATATTTCGGGGAGGATGGTGGTATACAGGAAGTTCTTGAAAATAAAGGCATTCCATATACCGGTTCCGAAACTGCTGCAAGTAAACTTGCAATGAACAAGGTTGAGTCTAAGGACGCCTTTAGGAGAAACAATATCCCTACTCCTGATTATTTTACAGCCTCTACGGAACAAAACATATCTGAAATTGCCAATAGAGTAAAAAGCTTGAAATTACCTGTGATAACCAAGCCAGTAAGTAATGGTTCCAGTATTGGGATATATATAATTAAAGAATATATAGAAATAACAGATGCGATAAAATATACGGGACGTTACAGTGAAGAAATTCTTGTTGAAGAGTGCATTGAAGGCCGGGAGTTGGCTATTAGTGTCCTGAACGATAAAGCCCTTCCTGTGATAGAAATAAAGACTGCAACCGGGATTTATGACTATGATGCAAAGTACAAAAGCGATAAGACCCAATACACTGTCCTTGCATCTGCTGACAAATCGTCAGAGACTACATTATCTCATGACGTTTATGAAAGGGTACAGGATGTGGCAGTTCGTGCGCACAACAGCCTTGGCTGTAGAACCTTCTCAAGAGTAGATGTGATATTGAATAAAGATGACGAAATATACGTCCTTGAAGTTAATACAGTTCCTGGATTTACTGAAAGGAGTCTGTTACCAAAGGCTGCTGCTGCAGCAAATATTAGTTTTTCGGAGTTATGCAATACTATAGTAAATGCTGCATGTGAACACACTTTTGTGTCAGGGCAGGTTGCTCGGGCAGATATCAATGACCAAAATATAGCTAAAATATAAAACTGGTCGGATAATGCTTCCGCTTATCGTGAATATTAAAGAATTACAGAAAGTAGTAGATTTATTTTTTTAATCTAATCTCTGGCAACAATGAAAAAATTTCTCAAGAATCAATACGATAAAGTAATAGATAGGGTTAAGGCAAAAATTGAGACAGTTAAACCGTATATTGAGAATATGCGGAAGCGATCCATACTGTTACTCCTCAAATTAGCCCTGGTAGTAATAGTAGTTTTCTCCATTATATGGCTAGGGAAATTTGGATGGAAGCGTTTGATCGATCAAGATATTTTTGTTGTAAGTCCTGCAACATTTTCATTTGAACCCCCTGACTGGGCTACAGATGAGTTTGCTCATGAGATAAACAATATCCACGGATTGAAAGATAAATATAATATCTTTGAGAGGGATTTGACAAAACAAATTGTGGATGTGTACGAAAGCAGTCCGCTCATTTCTAAGGTTAACTATGTTCAACGGGAATTGCCTAACAGGCTCAAAATGAAATTTGAATTACGCAGGCCAGTCGCTATTGTCAAAAGAAAACGAAAAAAATATATGATAGATAAAGATTGTGTAAGGCTTCCGAAAAAATATTACAATTATCCAGAAGAGGGTGATCCGATCTATATAATAAGTAGAAAATCAGTGAATGTGCCCAGATATGGAGAAAAATGGAAAGACAGATCAATAGAGGATGGCATAGACCTCCTGAACTTTCTGAGACACAACAAAGTAGATAAGCTTTTAAAGATTGTGTCTATAGACGTCTCGAAGATAGGAGACAGGCACAAAGACGGTAAAATCGGTGTAGAGTTATGGACAAAAGATGGGGCAAAAATAAAATGGGGTTTCTCTGCGCAAAGTGGGCAAGTAAACGAACTCTCAAATTATGAAAAACTTCAGAATTTACTAAGTGTTGCAATGGAAGCAGGTACAGACTTGGAAAATGTGGAATATGTAGACGTAAGATGGAAAGAGCCTCTGGCTAAACGCATAAGTACCCGTTAAGTAACTGCGCTCTGATTTGTATATTAAGTAAAATACCCCCAAGGGGATTTGAACCCCTGTCTCATGGCTGAGAACCATGTGTCCTGGGCCTGGCTAGACGATGGGGGCGTAAGTTACTCTGTTTTTATTGATAATTATAGATAGAAATTTAACAGAATCAGCTTAGTATTTCAATTGAAATATACATTATACTTAATCATTCAATTCAAGTAAAACAAACGCGTATTTTTACTCTTCAGACATAAATGGATATCTATAATCTATTGAAGGAACAAATGTTTCTTTAATAGTCCGTGGGGTTACCCAGCGGTTCATATTGAGAACACTGCCGGCTTTATCGTTGGTTCCACTTGCACGGCTACCGCCAAAAGGCTGCTGGCCGACAACTGCCCCTGTCGGTTTGTCGTTGATGTAAAAATTACCTGCCGCATTAACAAGAACCTTCTCGGCCATCCTGATTGCATCCCTGTTTCTGGAGAGAATTGCGCCGGTTAAAGCATAAGGTGATGTTTCATTACACAAATGAAGCGTCTCCTCAAATTTATCATCCTCGTAAACGTATACAGTAAGTACCGGTCCAAAAATTTCCTCTTCCATTGTACGAAAATGAGGGTTGGTAGTGACGGCAATTGTTGGTTCGATAAAGTAGCCTTTGCTGCTATCATAGTTTCCGCCGCATACGATCTCTGCTTCATTGCTCTCTTTAATAAATTCAATGTATTTAGTGACTTTAGTAAAGGACGGTTCGTCAATTACCGCATTAAGAAAATTACTGAAATTCTCAACATCACCCATCTTTACCGTTTTCAACTCTTCAAGGATATAATCCCTTAAATCAGCCCATAGACTACGTGGGATATAAGCACGGGATGCCGCAGAGCATTTCTGGCCCTGGTATTCAAATGCACCCCGAATCAGGGCTGTGCCTAATTCGACAATTCCTGTATCTTTGTGAACAAAAACAAAATCCTTGCCACCTGTCTCGCCCACAATGCGCGGGTAGCTTTTGTAATTCTTTATATTGTTACCTACCGTTTGCCACATATTCTGGAAAGTAGCTGTGCTTCCTGTAAAATGAACACCTGCGAGGTCAGGAGAGTTCATAATAACCGGACCGATCTCACTACCGGTTCCAGGGATAAAATTTATTACTCCATCCGGTACACCCGCTTCCTGGAGAAGCTTCATTACATAATAGGCTGAATATGTAGCGTTTGAGGCCGGTTTCCATAGAGCTACATTTCCCATCATGGCAGGAGCGGAGGGAAGATTGCCGGCAATTGATGTAAAATTGAATGGGGTTACAGCAAAGATAAAACCTTCAAGTGGACGGTATTCAAGTCTGTTCCAGATGCCGGGGGGTGAAATTGGCGGCTGTTGCTCGTAAATAGTATTTGCATAAAAAGCGTTAAAGCGAAAAAAATCAATTAATTCACACGCAGCGTCTACCTCTGCCTGAAAGACATTCTTGCTCTGGCACAACATACTGGCCGCATTTAACAGTGAACGCTGAGGGCCTGCAAGAATGTCTGCTGCCCTGAGAAAGATTGAAGCGCGATCCTGCCAATCCATTTCTGCCCACTGCTTCTGCGCCTTAATGGAGGTTTCAATGGCCATTTGAACTTCCTTCTCGCCCGCTTTGTGATATGTGCCAATAACAGTTCCATGATCATGCGGAAGTATACATTTTCCCATGTTTCCTGTTTTTATCTCTTTGCTTCCAATAATAATGGGTATCTCTATCTGTTGGTTCTTTAACTCTTGCAACTTCGCTTTGATGTCATCCCGTTCAGGTGTGCAGGGAGCATAGCTTTTGATTGGTTCGTTAGGGGGTAAGCTCAGACTGAAATTTGCATTTACCATATCAACCTCCTTAAGAAAAGTTAATCTATTGATAGGATTAATGTGCATCTTGTAATTCGTAAAAAAGAAGTGGATGCCTTAATGCTTAATCGTTTACGAAATGCACTGCTTCTCTCATTATAGCAGAACAGGCTAATTTAGTACATTTTAGAAGTTGCTTGAGTCATAAGTTATAATAAGACTGGCTCTTACCATGGATTTTATAACATATTTTTAAATTGACTGAAGTTTTAAGTATATCTTCCGATTAATTATATATGGTATGAGCGCTTGTACGTCTTTTTCTTGAACACTAAAATAGCAAGAAAAAGTCTATTGTAGAACATTTAAACATTTAAACAGTTATGCGGTGTATTAGAAATGGAAATAATGAGTTTTGGACAATACCTTGTGGATCAAGGATGTATCAAAAAAGAAGATCATACTAGGTCGATTGAGCTCCAGAATAAAGACAGATTGCTAGGTAACCTTGGTATAGAATTAAACTGGCTAACACATGACAGCATTTCCTCAATCTTGACCTATCAGGAAGAGCATGCCGGAGTGAGATTTGGAGAAGCAGCGGTCTCATTGAGCTTGTTAAATTTCAACCAATTGAAATACCTCCTCGATCTTAGAACAAGACGAAAAATCCCTATTGGTAATATTCTAGTTAGTAATGGCGTTATCACTCAAGAAACTTTGAATAAGTCCTTAATGGATTTCAACAAAAATCGTAAACGCTTTGAGAATATTCTTGTTGTCGATCCCAGTACAACTATAGCGATGATTATCAAGACCATGCTTTCCAAATATGCATATTCAACTTTCCATGCAAAGAGCGGGGCAGAAGCGATGAAGCTCTCCATTGAAGTACAACCTGATATTCTTATTATAAGTGAGGTATTGAAAGACATGAATGGGTTTGAACTATGTTCAAGGTTATTAGATTCTAAAAAACCAGTTAGTATGCACATGGTAATGCTTTCCAGTAATGATAGCATAGCTAAACTGACAAATGCCTTTGAAGCAGGAATCGGGCATTTTTTAAGAAAGCCTGTGAAAGAAAGCGAACTTGTTAACATGATATATCAAATCGAGAAGGAAAGTACGGAAGCAAGAGAAGAGAATATCCTGGTCGTGGACGATAGTAAAGGCGCGAGAATGGTGATCAGCAAAGAGATGTTGAGCAATGGGTTTAAAGTCCTAATGGCAGAAAATGGTAGAGAAGCGCTGGAAATGGCAAAAGAATTGAAGCCGGACATCATTGCTATGGATGTAGAAATGCCAGTGATGAATGGATTCGAAGCGTGTAGAAAATTAAAAGATGATCCCACCACAAGAGAAATACCTGTTGTAATGATCTCTTCCAATGACTCTTCTGAAACAAGAAGCCATGGCTTTGAGGCTGGAGCTGTAGAATTTTTTGTCAAACCATTCAAATCCGGAAGACTAGCTAGTCACATTCATATGTTACTGGAAACAAAAAAGATCTCCAGAAGAGAGAAGATCCTGATAGCTGAAGACTCTGTAACCACAAGACATATAATCAAATATATTTTCATAAAAAATGGCTATAATGTTATAGAGGCCAAAGATGGAAAAGATGCCTTACGACTAATACAGAAAAACAAACCTGACTTAATTCTGACCGATTGCCATATGGCAGAGATGAACGGGTTTGAACTTACAAAAGAGATTAAACGCATTAAAGAAACAAAACATATACCTGTCATTATACTTACTGCTATTACTAGTCAAGAAGATAGACTAAAGGGCTTGGAATCTGGTGCTAATGATTATATGCCAAAACCTTTTGATGAAGAGGAGTTGCTCGCAAGGGTCAAAGTACATCTTAATAACAAGGTGCTCTATGATCAGCTCGATCAGGAACGCAACAAATATAAGCAGATGTACAACGAACAGAGCAGAATATTACGGGATATTTCCATATTAAATACAATGAGTCACAAGTTACAGGCTATTAGTAGTGCTAGTGGATCTTACTCCGTAATTAATGATTCTATACAAATACTGTTTCCAGGTAGCAAAGGTATGATTGTTCTTTATAAGGAGGATTTTGATTCGTGTGATGTGCCAACTACTTGGGGGGATGGGAGTGAGGATTTATTCGGGGAGTTACCATCATCTGATTGTCAGGCATTAAAGAAGTCAGAAAAGGCAGTTTGTGAAAAACGTGGCAATGACGGGCGTTGTCTGGACACGGGTGACAACGGATTTGTAAATCACTATTGTTTTATGCTGCCTAACGAGCAAAACACTTTAGGTACAATTCATTTTTATAATAAAGCAGGGAAGGCCGATTCAACTGCAAATAGTAAATCAGATAGTAGGTACTATCTAATGAATATGGCTGCTGAGTATATTGCGCTTTCACTTACCAACACAAGGCTTAGAGGGGAATTAGTGGAGCAATCTATCAGAGATCCTCTTACCGGTCTTTTTAATAGAAGGTATATGGAAGAATCTCTTAATCGTGAAATTATACGGGCAAAGCGTATGAACAACGAAATGGGGATCCTGATGTTGGATGTGGACCATTTTAAACGATTCAATGATGATTATGGGCATCTTACTGGTGATTGTTTACTCAAAGGATTGGGACCATTGTTAGCGAAAGATGTTCGTGCAGATGATATTGCCTGTCGTTACGGAGGAGAAGAGTTTATAGTAGTTTTACCTGGAGTGAATAGAAAACTGGCAGAAGAGAGGGCAGAACATATTCGACGTGAAGTTGAAACTAACCTTAAGCTTAGTTTTAAGGACAAAACACTTAGTGTTACAGTTTCTATTGGTATATCAATGTTTCCTTTTAATAGCCGTGACTATACCGGATTAATTGCGGCTGCGGATAAAGCTCTTTATCAGGCAAAGGCAAATGGTCGTAATTGCTCAGTAGTTGCAAAGTAAGAAAATAGTTGAAATTATGCCGCATTTTGTTTAAATCATTCCTTGTGAATAACAAATAATTCACCAATAAATATCTACATTTGGCTATTGTCTCGTTTGCAGGATTAGGTATATGCATAAATATTAAACCTTCGAGTGCCTGTTGCGACAGAATAGTGCGTTTGAATAAGCCATGCAAAAGGAAAAATCTTATACAATAGCACTGATACAGATGGAGTGTCAGGGGACCAGAGAGGAAAATCTGGAACGTGCCAGACTGCGTGTCGTCGAAGCAGCTGACAACGGAGCCGGCTTGATATGTCTCCCTGAACTCTTCTGTTCAATCTATTTCTGCCAGCAGGAAGATCCTCGCTTTTTCGAGTTAGCTGAGCCGATCCCCGGTTATTCAACAGATTACTTTTCTCAATTGTCAAAAACCGTAAATAGCGTTCTGGTGGTTCCGGTTTTTGAGAGAAGTATGACAGGTGTATATTACAACAGTCTGGTTGTGATCAATCCGGATGGTGCTATAGTTGGAAAATATAGGAAAATGCATATCCCGAATGATCCACAATTTCAGGAAAAATACTATTTCACTCCTGGTGATCTTGGGTTTCAGGCCATTAAAACAGCTGTCGGAAAAATCGGACCCATGATATGTTGGGATCAATGGTTTCCGGAAGCGGCCCGTTCGTGTGCGCTGGATGGAGCAAGAATATTGATATATCCTACTGCAATCGGCTGGCTTCCGGGAGAAAAGGAGGGGGTGGGTGCAATGTATCTCGATTCCTGGAAAACAGTTCAGTGTGGTCATGCGATTGCCAATGGGATTTATACAGCTTCTGTAAATCGAGTTGGAATAGAACCTAACCAGGCCGGAGATTCAGAAATTGAGTTCTGGGGACACTCTTTTATAGCTGATCCCCGAGGTCATATCATCGCCGAAGCATCCGGAAAAGACGAGGAGATAATCTACGGAAGTATCGAACCGCAACTTATATCTGAAACACGCCAGACATGGCCTTTCTTCCGGGATCGACGTGTCGATGCATATCATGGAACTTCCAAATAATCTATTGATTCCTGACACACCTTAAAATGTACAAAACAAACTCAATTCGTTATCGTATGCCTGCCGAATGGGAACCGCACAAAGCAACATGGTTGACCTGGCCACACAACCCGACAGATTGGCCTGGCAAGATGTCCTCAGTGCAGAAGATCTATGCAGAGCTGACTCAAAAGCTTGCAGTGGTTGAAGAGGTTCACATTCTGGTGAATTCTGAGAGCCATGAAATGAGGGCAAAAAGATACCTGAAACAAGCTCAGGCAGATATTGCTAATATCCATTTCTATCATATACCGACTAATAGGAGCTGGATTCGTGATTACGGCCCAGTGTTCATAGCAGACAACCGGACTAAGAAGAGTCTAAAGAAAATCATGCGCTTTCGATTCAATGGTTGGGCCCGTTATCCTGCACACCAAAAGGACGATAGTGTACCACTAGAACTTGCTAACCGGTTAAACCTTAAAATTATCTCCGCAAAGTGGAAAAAAATACCGCTGGTTTTGGAAGGAGGGAGTATTGATGTGAACGGGTTCGGTACATTAATCACAACGGAGGAGTGTCTGTTGGATCAGAATATACAACCACGTAATCCAGGCATTACTAAGTGCGAGCTGGAAGAGTTGTTCAGGGATTTGCTTGGCATAACCAATGTCATCTGGTTGAATAGGGGTATCGAAGGAGATGATACTCACGGGCATATAGATGACATCTGTCGCTTTGTTGACAGGGGAACATTAGTGTTGGCAATGGAGACCGGCAAATCAGATTTGAACACTTCCATTCTTGCCGAAAACATGGAACGTTTGGAACAGGTACGACTAGAAAATGGGACAAAGCCGACAGTAGTAATGCTTCCCATGCCAAAGCCGATCTATTACAAAAAATGGAGGTTACCGGCAAGCTATGCAAATTTCTATATTGCTAACAATGTTGTCCTGGTTCCCATATTCAACGACCCTGCCGACAGGAAAGCGCTTGGAATCTTGTCCGACCTATTTCCTACTCGTGATGTGATAGGTGTTTGTGCTGAAGATCTTCTCATTGGGTTGGGAGGGATTCACTGTATAACACTCCAGGAACCATTTTAGGTATATTATACTAATAGATGAATCCTGGTATTTGGCTTTGCTGATGACTCAGTTTTTGGGGGGCATGTCATAATCTTCCCGTATTAACAGTATCTCTGCATTGTGTAATTCCTGCTCCTTCTGTTCAGCTAATTCTTTGGCTTCATTTAATGCGCTCTCGGCTTTGAGGAATTCTTGCTCTTTCTTTTTAGCAAGTTTTTTGGCTCTTTTTTCAGCTTTGAGTCTTCTCTTATCTTCTTTGCTTGCTAGCTTTTTAGCTTTTTTCTCAGCTTTGAGTAGCTCTTTTTTCTTCTGTTCAGCAAATTTATTGGTTTCCTCTAATGCGATCTCAGCATTGAGTAATTCTTCCTTCTTCTCTTTGGCTAGTTTATTGGCATCTTCTAATGCGTTCACAGAGTCGAGTAGCTCCTTCATCTTCTGTTCAGTAAGTGTTTTGGCGTTACTTAATGCGCTTTCAGCGTCAAGTAATTCTTTCTCCTTATTATTAGCAAATTCTTCGGCCTTAAGCCAGTCAGGCTTTTTTGCCAGTTCAGATTTATCGGCAACTGCCAGATTAGAAATTAG
Source organism: Candidatus Scalindua sp. (assembly GCA_018648405.1). Taxonomy (GTDB): domain Bacteria; phylum Planctomycetota; class Brocadiia; order Brocadiales; family Scalinduaceae; genus Scalindua. The sequence goes on along the minus strand of JABGRF010000167.1, from coordinate 1,344 downwards.
AGAAAGACAGAAAAAACATACTATTATTAATAGTATTTTATTCATAACCACGTTACTCCTTCTGCTTTTTAAGATTGGATCTAATTTAACTGGAATCGTCTGCAAATTATCCCATATATCAGTTTAAAATCAATGAGTATTTGCCTATGTGCCTTAAATGTAGTATCGGCATTTTTTTGCCTTTATTAGACTTCACTATGCAATGCCAGTGAGGTTTGGTCTTTGGTTTCTGCCAGTCCGGGGTGCTTACCATGTTTCTACTTGATTTTGATGGATACACGTTTTATAAATAAATCGGTTTTTGAAAGAGCACAAAATATATGTACTATCTTACTGGACTTATAGTTTTACTAATTTATAGAGGAAATATAGGGATTAATGTTATAAGTTAGAGAACGAAACAGTAATCATCTTAACTTTATTAATCTTGTTATTCTCTTACTTACGAAATGCAGAAGAAAAGAACTCTTATAATAATTAGTATTTTTCTGTTTATGATAGGTTGTACTGATAGTAGTGTAAATGAGTCTCTGGAAAAAGAGGTTACTGAAATGATGGGCTATGAGTCTGTGGAAGAATTTATAGATCGGACAGTAGACGAGGCTATGAAAAAGATATTAAGTGGAACAGAGAAGGAAGAAGTGTTAAGCGAATCAAGAAAGAGAAAGATCCGGGAAATAGCAAGGCAAGCAATAGAAGAACACAAAAAGAGTAATTGAGTAGTCTTAAATGAAAAAATTTCAGATCCTGTTGGAGTGCTTATGAGTAGAGTGTCAGGTGAAATTGCATTGGACTATTGGTAGAAAAAGAGATACTATGTTAATTCGTAAATCTGAAAGTAGCCGTAAATTTATATATATTTTTAATATACACATGAGAGCGAGACAATGAAAATATACAAGCTAACGCCAAGGAACCCAGATTCTGATGTTTGGGGAGGGAGCAGTTTTAAGGGTACGTTAATCGTGCGGGCAAAAGAGACGGATAACGCTCTAAGAATGGCAAGGTTAAAGTACAAGACAACACAGCTGCATAAGATAGACTCACAAGAAACAGCGTACGGCCCCTGGACAGGTGCTAATACTGACTTCGAATATGTAACCGATTCCAAATATTCCATTGATGGTGACGAAGAAATAATAGAGGAAATCGCTTAACAGGAAGTTAACAAAACAATTAGAAGAGTAAGAAGATGAGTGTTACTTCAATTTTTACTGTTGTTACGACGGAGCCGACTGCGTTTGACAATATAGTGGTTTTCTGGTACTTCTAAATTGACGTAAGTCGTTGGAAGAGAAAAAATTGGGGTACCAGGATTCGAACCCGGACAAATTGAACCAGAAT
>JABGRF010000024.1 GCA_018648405.1 Candidatus Scalindua sp. | reverse complement strand
GAATCTGCCTCAGGCATTACTTACGAAAGCAAGGTTTGTCAGTAATCATCCAGTATATTGAAGAAACTCGTGAATTTACAACCACCCCTTTCCCCTTCTTCGCAAGGATGGAATTAAGAGGAGAGTTTTTTCAACATATTTGGAAACTGGTTTTTATTTGACTCTATAAAATGCGTGTGCTAGTATTTTTAGTTGGCTATTTCAATAACTTTATACAACAAAAGAACTTGTAATATATTTTAAATGACAATATTCTTATGAAGATCGTGTATTTTGATTGTTTCTCCGGTGCCAGTGGTGATATGATCCTCGGGGCTCTCATAGATGCCGGGTTCAACCAGAAAGAGCTTAGTTCAGAACTCAAGAAACTGGGCATAAACAACTATGAACTTAGTTCAGAAAAAGTACTTAGATCTGCAATTACCGGAACAAAATTCGACGTATCGATAAAAGAGAGTGCAGCAAATGATGAACACCACAAGAAAAGAACTCTCAAGGATATATCAAAACTCATTAACGAGAGCTCACTGAGTGAGAGTGTAAAAAGAGACAGCATTAGAATCTTTGAAAATCTCGCAAATGCTGAAGCAAAGGTGCATAACACGACACCGGAAAAAGTTCATTTTCACGAAGTAGGCGCTATCGATTCAATTGTTGACATAGTTGGGGCCGTTATTGCCTTTGACAGCCTTAAAATTGAAAATATATACTTTTCGCCAATTAGGACCGGAACCGGGTTTGTAAAATGTCAACATGGGCAGTTTCCAATACCTGCACCGGCAACCGTAGAAATATTAAAAGGATATCACGTGATAGGCACAGATATACACCGCGAACTTACTACACCTACCGGAGCTGCTATCCTGACAACATTAGGCGTAAATGTAAAAATGTGCCCTGAAATCACATTAAATCAAATCGGATATGGCGCCGGCAGTAATGAGATTCCGCAAATCCCCAATCTCCTGAGGGTAATGATTGGTGAAACAGTCACGGTAGCTGAACAAGATGAAGTGTGGATGCTAGAGACAAATATTGACGATATGCCTGGAGAGCATTTTGGTTACCTGCTTGAAAAGATATTAGATGCTGGTGCGCTGGATGGTTTTTTAACACCAGTGCAGATGAAAAAGTCGCGTCCCGGAACTCTCATCAGTGTCCTTGTAGACGATGAATACCTGTTAAAAGTTGAGAAAATTATATTCGAACAATCTACTACATTTGGTATCAGAAAGTACAAGGTAAGTCGCAAGAAATTAAGCAGAAAATTCGTTGACGTAAAAACCGAATACGGAATGATTAAAGTAAAGATAGGCATGCTGAACGAATGCATAAAAAATATTACTCCGGAGCATGAAAATTGCAGAAAAATTGCTGATGCAAAGGAACTTCCGTTAAGGCTGGTATATAATGCGGCCATAAACGCTGCCCAGTTAATTAAAGAAAAAACCTGAATAATTGAAGGAGCTAAATTCTCATGAAACATGTAATATCTGTACTGGTTGAGAATAAGGTAGGCGTACTGTCACGAATCACCGGACTATTCAGTGGAAGAGGCTTTAATATTGAAAGCCTGGCTGTTGGCGAAACTGAAAGCAAGGCCATATCCAGAATGACCATAGTAGTCAGTGGTGACGAGTCAATTCTGGAACAGGTTCGCAAACAATTGGGTAAGGTCATCGATACAATCAAGGTAATAGATTTTGGGGACACCGATTATGTTGAACGTAACCTGATGCTCATTAAGGTAAGCGCTGTTCCGGGGAAAAGAGGTGAAATCATTGAACTGGTTGACATCTTTAGAGGAAAGATAATCGACGTTGGACCAAAAGACATGGTCATTGAAATTTCTGGTCCGGAAGACCGGCTTGAAGCCGTGTTAGACCTGCTACGGCCACATGGCATAAAGGAAGTTGCACGTACCGGCAGGATAGCCATGAACCGTGGGCCAAAATAGGA
>JABGRF010000208.1 GCA_018648405.1 Candidatus Scalindua sp. | reverse complement strand
GTAGATTACGCAGAGAATAATAAAAAGGCGTTACGTGTAGTAAGCAGTGCTGTAAACATAGATTCCTTCTCATTATACAATAAAGCCGACATCTTGCCGCGGTACCTATATCATAATATGATAATATCGGTACCGGCGAAAGGCATGAATAAAACTGTCGATTGTGTTGAAAACGTCCGCTCCGCACGGGTTGCTGATATACCTGCAATGATGGAACTGGAAATGGAGGTTAGTGGTATTTCACGTGAGAAGGATTTCCATTATGCTATCGAAAACAGACGCGGTATATTTCAGACTTCGGTTATTGAGAGTAATAATGGAAGCATTGAAGGGTTTATGATCTCACTGAAGCATCCTTCCCTGAATATGATAGGTCCCGGAGTAGTGCTTACCGAAGAAGCTGCCATAGCTCTTATACTGCATGAGTTAGATCGCTATAAAGGGGAAACGGCCATTTTACTTATACCAATGGATAGAAGGAAAATAGTTGGAAAAATGTATGAATGTAATGCGAAAAATTCTGAAACATATCTTTTCCAGGTGCGAGGTAAGTTCAAACCATTTAACGGTGTTAATATACCAAGCTTTCTGCCAGAGACTGGTTGAAGATTAAAAAGCAGAAGAGATAAAGGAGGTCTTTTGCATTGATAACATAATAGTATTCTAAACATACTGACAACCAATCTGGATCCGATAAATGGTATATATGAACTGCACGAATATATAATCCATACAAATCTATGGGATACCAGGCAAACAGAAGAGGGTCGACAGATAGAAGTGCCAATTGGAGATGGTATTATACCGGTTGAGGAATTTGTATCTACACTTGAATCAACAGAATATCACGGGTTCTATGTTGTCAATTCTAAAACGATGCAGAATACCATTGAAAATATCAAGATTGGTAAAGAATTCCTGGACAGATTTTAGTAGTTTAAATCTCAAAGCATCAGTTTGTCAGGCGCCTTAGACGGTTCTACGTCGTTCATTAGCATACATTGAAAATTACCACATGTTTCCCCTTTCCTACAAACATACTTTCTTATAATAGATTTGCCCATATAATGCGTAATTATGCAAAAACGAAGGTTGGAATGCTTAAAAGGGCATTTGTTTATTCTTTGAATTTGTGACAGAATAATCTAGAATAAAGTGGTGGTTAGTGACCACTAATAAATAGGAAGTGCTTTTAGAGTGAACAATGCGTGCTATACACAACGCTTAATACTTACTTCAAAACAGTTGAATAAGCAGCACAATAATAACAAGTGACTACCGACAATCATAAATCCCAAATGAGGAGAGTCGCACATGAGTAAGATACTTGTTGTAGATGATGAAGCAAAAGTGTGTAAGATTCTTGAACGGTTTCTGGAAGCAAAAGGACATGAAGTCGTAACTGCACGAAATGGAATTGAAGCACTTGAAGAGTTGAAAAATGATCTGGTTGATCTCATCATATCTGATATCTTAATGCCAGAAATGGACGGCTTTGAGTTCTGCAGGAAGTGTAAAACCAATACCAAGTTAAGAATGATTCCTTTTGTATTCTACACTGCATCATATATAAGTAAAAAGGATGAGGAGTTTGCCCTGAGTCTGGGCGTAGAAAAGTTTATCATCAAACCATTAGACTTGGATAGCTTACTGAAGGTTCTGGAGGCGACTATAAAAGAGTCTGCAAATAGGGTCTCTGGAACTCTGGCCTCTTCCCTAAAAGAAGACAAAGAATATTTTGCAGGGTATAGTAACCGTCTGTTAGAAAAACTCGAAAGTAAGATATTGGATTTAGGGAATGAAGTGGATAGGCGCAAGCGGGTGGAGGTATCTCTGTGTGAGAGTGAAGAAAGGTTGAAGCAAGCTGAAGGGATTGCGTCTTTGGGGCATTGGGAATTAAATCAGGTTTCAAATACCCTATATTGGTCTGATGAGATATATCGTATTTTCAATTTAAAGCC
>JABGRF010000025.1 GCA_018648405.1 Candidatus Scalindua sp. | reverse complement strand
TCACCTTCATGCAAGGTTTGGTAGATGAAAAAATACTCAATTGATCTGAAGAATTTGAAAAAGGAGGTAAGGTTAGATTGCTATAAAAGCTCTGGTCCCGGTGGCCAGCATAAGAATAAAACAATGTCTAGTGTGCGCTTATACCACCAGCTTACTGGTATAAGGGTAATCGCAACAGAATCACGTTCGCAAATAAAGAACAGAGAGCTTGCTTTTAAGAGACTCCAAGTAAAGTTGATGGAGTTAAATATCAAAGAGAAAGAGCGCATCCTTACGAAAAAGCCACGTTATGTTAAGGAAAAGATTCTGAAAAATAAAAAGAAGCGATCTGAAAAAAAACAATCCAGAAAAAGAGTTTCCGGAGAAAGTCCGGAATGATGGAACAGAAATTTTTTACGGGGCCGATGTTTAAGGCATTGACAGTTGCATTTTATTTAAATAGAATGAGATAGTAAGCTTGTAAACAATATATTTCAAAACAAATGATTACAATTAATAAACAGATGAAAATACCTATCTCTTTTCGGAACATAGCTAAAAGTGTAGTTGTGTTGTTTCTAGTTGTACTTTCTACTGCCGGGTGTTTTTCTCGCAACGGCGATCGAAAGACTACAGGGGAGGAGCCTTTCTTTCAGGACGAAGCAGGGCTCGCTGACCACGGCAAGAAAACGACTCTGGACAGACTCTATCAGCTTGATCCGGGGGATAAAGAATTTGACATTTCTGACAAGTTTTATTCCGAACCACCCAGGAAGATCGCTGTATTACCGTTTGATAATTTGATAGGCGGTAAATATATCCTGAACTCAGTCCCTCTCCCCAGGTTCAGCAAGAAAGAGGCTGATGGCTGGAACTGGACCTATGCGAATAGATTGAGAAGATTTTTCTTTGGCCATTTTGCTTCCAGAGAATTTGTAGATATAGAGTTAATGTATGTCGACAGGACGTTGCAGGAACTTGGGGTTTTAACACCTAATGACCTATATAAGATACCGGCTCAAGAGTTAGGCAGGATACTCGGAGCGGATGCATTGATTTATGGCAGGGTTACAGAATACAAAAACTCCTATTATATGCTTTATAAGCAAATCCGGATTGGATTGAGTATCAAATGTATATCTACGAAAGATGGCAGTACCTTTTTTGAAGGTGAACAGGTAAGGCATGATAATGACATCCGCGTAGCAACAAATCCTTTTGATTTTGTAATCGCTTCGTTCCAGAATTCTATGAGTATGAGAGACGTTTACGCTGCAAGGGCGAGCGAGGAAGTCGTCCGTGAGCTAGTTTTAAGAATTCCCGTTGTTAACTCATTTATTGAAGAGGAAGAGCAACTTATTAAAGAAATAATCAGAGAGAAGCTGTCATCTCTGCCAACACTGGATGCGAAGGTGAGTGATAAAGACAATGATAGTAATACTGCTTCTCCTCCTATGCCGGACAAAACTGACACACGAGCACAGGCAGGCCATCCCGATCCTCTTATTCGAACAGAGGATTCTTCAGTAGGTTCCTGAACATAACGGCAACAGTGTTCCTTCTGACACCTTAGATTTTCTGCTTAACAATCTACGAATAGTTAGTGCATTTCTGGATTTCAATATCTTTCTTTTTGTCAAAGGGGGATTTGGACATATCAAGTTATCTGTAAATACGGATAGAAGCCGGTGAGTATTGCCGAAATCAGTGATTTTTTACGAAATCAGCTCCACGTTCTATAGCTAATTTGTTTACCTCAAAGAAGGGCTCTTTTCTACCTTTTAAGACATTTTTAAGGCATGAGAGAAATATCGGAATGGATACCAGGTTTTTTACCTGATTGTATGCCCCCAACATAACCATGTTTGATGCTACGACGTTTCCAATATCATTTGCGATTTTTGTGGCGGGAATTCTGAAAACGTCTATGTCCTTTTCGTTATCTATTTTATCAATCATGGATGAATTTACAAAGAGCATGCTATTTGG
>JABGRF010000170.1:4154-12262 GCA_018648405.1 Candidatus Scalindua sp. | reverse complement strand
TAGATATTGATCCGGATTTTGAACTGGCAAAGAAAAGGTTAGAAATACTTCATGGTCAGGAGACGGTTGAAGATTCTGTACAATCATTGAATGCACTTGTTGCTGCTATAGAGAAGGATCCTGATAACTGCGAACTTCATTATGAGTGCGGCAAAGCACTGGAAAAACTCGGGCAGATAGATCTCGCTATTGACCGTTTTCAGGATACCCTGTCACTGTATCCTGGACATTCCGGTTCGCTCTTCCAGCTGGCATCCACAGCCTGGAATCAGGGACTGATTGATGAGTGCGTCAGTTTATATGAAGAATTGCTGACAGTGATGCCGGAACACAGTCAGGCACATTTCAATCTGGGCTGTGCCCTGGTAGAGCAAGGGAACATAGTAAATGCTCTGAACTCTGTTGAAAATGCACTGGCTATTATGCCGGACAATGAAAAGTTTCTTCTTAAGAAGAAAAATATTACGAAAATACTTGAGAAACAAAAAGCATAAAATTGATGGTAAATTTTATAGTGTATGTGTTACATACCACGGATAATATGGAATCTTACACGAAGCAATAAACATATAAAATGGATAGTTATAGAGAATTGATAATTGGGTCAGGTTCAAGGACGGTTAAAGACCTTGTTATAACCGGTGGCAATAAGGAGTTCAGAAATGTAACTCGACTGGATAATAATGCAGACCACACACCGGATATTTTATGGGATCTGACTCAACATCCACTCCCTTTTGATGATAATTATTTTGACGAAATACATGCATATGAGGTACTCGAACATCTTGCTCAACAGGGAGATTATAAGTTCTTTTTTTCAGAGTTCACAGAGTATTGGAGGATTTTAAAGAGTGGCGGGCATTTTTTTGCATCGGTCCCTGATAGAAACTCACCGTGGGCATGGGGAGATCCATCACACAAGAGAATAATACAACAGGAGAGTCTGGTTTTTCTTGATCAGGATGAATACAAACGTCAGGTAGGAATAACAGGAATGAGCGATTTCAGGTATATATATAATGCCAGCTTCAAGCCAGAATATGCTGATACGAAGAACAGTACCTTTTATTTTGTGCTGAAGGCTGTGAAGGGGTGAAAGTCCTGGACAATGAATCAAGTCTGCCATTAACCTAACGAGAGGAGAATAATATATGACAAATCAGGTACCATCATCTCAGAACAATCTAATTAATAGATATCTTGAGGTTCTAAAGAAATCTTTACTTAATGAATTGTATATAGAAAATGAGGCAAAAATTATCCAGGTAATATCATCAGTGGTTAATAATGAAGTATTAGATCTTAAATGCCTGTTCGATACAAACCTGAATAATGAGTTAATTGAAGTGTTAACAAGAATCAAACAGGATGGTGATTTCTTAACTATTCATAAGACAAACCCAGATAAATCTTTAACTCCGGTACCTGAACTGAGAAATTTAACAGAACTTTCTCATACAATGATTGGAAGGAAGCGACTTGATAATCTGCAATGCTGTATGGAGGAAATACTGAGAAACAATATTCCTGGTGACTTCATAGAGACGGGAGTATGGCGCGGAGGGACCACTATCTTTATGCGAGGGTTTCTTGCCTCTTATGATGTTAAAGATCGTTTTGTATGGGTAGCAGACTCTTTTATGGGAGTCCCTCCATCTTCACATGAAGAGGATAAAGACATTGATCTTAGTGCATCTGTATTACCGGTCCTTGCTGTCAGCCTGGAGAAAGTAAAGGAATTATTTTCAAGGTATGATCTTTTAGATTCTCAGGTAAAGTTTCTGAAAGGATGGTTTAAAGACACTCTGCACACTGCCCCTATCTCCCAACTATCACTTCTCAGGCTTGATGGTGATCTCTATGAATCTACCATGGATGCCCTGAATGCACTATATGATAAAGTATCATCAGGAGGATTTATAATCATAGATGATTATGGATCAGTCTCCTCCTGCAAAGTTGCAATTAACACGTTTCGTAAAGAGAGGAAGATAGAGGATGAACTGATACCTGTAGATAAACACTGCGTTTTTTGGGTAAAAAGTTAAAATCTGAACGAAACGAATACCAGCAGAGACTATTTTGCTGAAATTAAAATGAGTAATTTATGATGAAATATTATACAAAAATATTATTAATTAATATAAATGCATAAAACCCACTAAAATATTGTATACCCAGCTATGCTTAAGTCCCATGCAATAACAACTTACAATAACGGCTCATAGGCACTCAAATTCCAGGTAAAAATCTATTTTTGGCATGATTTTGGCTTTATACCTTTAGAGCGATAGAATCAGTGCGCCAACAAATTAGACTATATATACGTATAAATATTATTTTTTTCAGTATCCAGGTTAAAGAGAAGATTATGGGAGTAGTAATATAAATGGAGCTTTCCAAAAACAAGATTCCACTAATAATTGCACAGGTTGAACCTCCTCAGAATGAAGGCAGCGGTGACTACTTTTACCGGACACACTCTCCAGGGATTGCCATGGCACAGGATGACAGTGTTCGCGTGATCAATATAACAAATCAACACCGTCACAAAACTGAAATCATGACGAGAGCGGATGTTCTTATTTTGAAGAATATTTGTGACCCGGATATTCTTCCCCTGATCAGAGGAAGAAAAGAACAGAGAAAACTTACTGTTTATGAGATAGCAGACGACCTTAATGCCTTACAGACATGGAATCCGGTCTACTTTTTTTTCAAGAATAAACAAAACCTGGATTTGGGATTCCGTCTGGCAAGCAGTTGCAATGCATTACAGGTAACGTCTCCTGAGCTGAAAAGGCTTTACGGACATCTAAACAAAAACTGCAAAGTCTTTCCTAATCAAGTTCTGAATATTCCTCCGGAAAAATCCTTGAAGAAAGACAGTGAATTGGTAATCGGCTGGGGAGGGTCTCATGGCCATATGGAGGATATGACTGAAATTGCACGACCGCTCATTAATTGGATAAATACCATGCCGAATGTATCTCTACACCTAATGTGCTCAGAGCCCATCTGGAAACTGTTTGATGCACTGCCTCAGAATAAAAAGAGATGGACTCTACCCGGTTCCTTAGACGATTATTATAATTTTCTTAAAACAATTGATATTGGTTTTGCTCCTTTAAAGGACAGCGCTTTTAACCGCTCAAGGTCAGATATAAAGTTTCTGGAATATGCTATCTCCGGAATAGCACCGGTCATGGCCCATATTGAACCATACATTGAATCAGTAAATGTTGGCAAAACAGGACTCCTTTTTAAAAACAGTGGTGAATTAATTGTTAACCTTAACCTTCTGGCACGGGATCCTTCTTTAGCTAAAGATATTGTAAAAAATGCTCGTCAGTATGTATTATTCGAACGCCTGGAGTTGGAGCATGGGCAGGATAGATTGAACTTTTATAGAGAGCACCTGAAACTCACCAACAGGGATAAAGACGAAATTGCAAAGGGTAATAGATGGTTTGAGGAGTTATCAAAACGTGAAGGTGCATCGATCAATGAAAGGCATCTACAATTAAAAGCAACGCGATTTGAAAATCTTCTCCATGATGGATTACTTGCCATGCAGATACACCGTGATATGCAACTGGCTTTTAAGATATTTGAGGAAGCCGCAGCGCTGGAACCTGAAAATTATCTGACATTTATGTTTGCAGCATCCATAACACCGGATCCAATTGCCTGTTTATGCAAGGCGCTTAAGCAGGAGCCACATTCGATAAGGACGTGGGTATTACTTGGAGAAGAATTTGAACGAGCAAAGAAAGTCAAGGATGCTCTTGAATGTTATGAATCAGCAATCAATGTATATCCTGATTACGAGCTCCCACACCTCAAAATAGGCACTTTACTGAAAAAATTAGGAAGAGAACCTCAAGCTAACCAATTTTTCAAAAAAGCGGATATGATTGCTGAAAACCTTAAAAATTTAAATAATTTTGTTGCAGAAAAAGACCTACATAATCTTTCAAAATAATTAGGGCTGTAATAATCACTATGCTAAATGTGGAAACAAAAGAATTAATTCAGGAAGCCTATGAGTTACACCTGGCAGGAAAACTCACAGGGGCTGAGCAGCTTTATAAAGAGATACTGCAAGCGCAGCCGGAACACATAGACGCTCTTTTTTCCCTGGGTACACTTAATCTTCAGCAAGGAAGATATGATACTGCATGTATCTGTTTCATAAAGACACTTAAATTGATGCCTGACCATGCAACAGCACATTGTAATCTTGGTACCGCTCTCCAGAGATTGGGAAAATATGAAGAAGCAATAACAAGCTACAGGAAGGCAATATCACTTAAACCTGACTATACTGATGCACATTTCAATCTTGCCAACACGCTTAAAGATCAAAGTAAATTTGATGAAGCGATAATATGCTATAAGAAGGCAATAGAACTCAACCCAAACAACGCAGATTTATATGGCAATCTTGGAAATACATTCAAGGAGCAGTGCAAATTAGATGAGGCGATAGAGTGCTATAGAACTGCATCAGAACTTGATCCGGACAGTGCCGGATTTCAATGTAATCTGGGTGCAGCACTTCAAAAACATGGAGCGTTGAAAGAGGCAATATTAAGTTATACTAAAGCTGTAAAGATTGATCCTGGTTATGCTATGGCATTTTGCAACCTGGGATCTGCACTCCAGGAGTCAGGTAATCCAGAAGAAGCAATTAAGAATTATGAAAGAGCTATATCACTTAAACCGGATTATGCAGAAGCACACAATAACCTCGGAGTATCACTTCTGGAAAAAGCCAAGCCTGAAGAAGCAATTAAGTGTCACAAAAGAGCAATAGAACTCAACCCAGACTGTGCTGAGGCACACAACAATCTAGGCACCGCATTCATGGAACATGGTAAATTCGGTAATGCGTTTACAAGTTATAAAAGAGCGCTTTTACTTAAACCAAAATACGCGGAAGCGCATACCAATCTGGGCACAGCACTAATGGCACAAAGTAAGTTTGATGATGCTATTACAAGCCATCAGAAAGCTATCGAACTTAAACCAGACCACGCAGAAGCATACAACAACCTCGGAACTGTACTAAATGGGTTAGGTAGGCCTGAGGAGGCAATAGTAAACTATAAACAAGCAATAGAACTTAAACCAGATTTAGCTCAGGCGCATTTAAACCTTGCTTTTGCACTATTATTAACAAGGAACTTTAGAAATGGATTGCAAGAATATGAATGGAGACTGCGCTTAAAAAAATGTAAACCTGAAACCAACCAAAAAGCAATGTGGGACGGCTCATCTCTAAATGGCAAATCCATACTTGTGTATTCAGAACAGGGTATTGGAGACTCCATTCAATTTGCAAGATACATACCTATGGTTAAGGAACAAGGTGGTCATGTAATAGTTGAATGCCAACAGAGCCTTTGCCGTCTATTGAGAAACGGTGACGGAATTGATGAAATTATAGAGATGACATCACATGGTAAATCTCATATCCAATTTGACACTCAGATCCCTCTATTAAGTCTACCAGGCATATTTGATGTTTCCGTGGATACAATCCCTCAAAATCCATCTTACATCATACCTGATCCTGTACTGGTATCTCAATGGCGTTCGAAGTTTAATCATGACAATAATCTTAAAGTTGGTATTGCCTGGGCAGGAAATCCTAAACACATAAATGATCGTAATCGTTCATGCTCACTTAACAATTTCGCACATTTAACTTCTATCAAAGGAATAACTTTCTACAGCCTTCAGAAAGGACCTGCTTCAATTGATTCCAACAACTGTCATAAGGGCATCAATTTAATCGACCTGGATAGTGAGTTGGAAGACTTTGCAGATACAGCTGCTGTAATTGACAATATGGACCTGATAATCTCCGTAGACACTTCAGTTGTGCATTTAGCCGGAGCCATTGGCAAACCGGTGTGGACTCTATTGCCTTTCGTGCCTGACTGGAGATGGATGCTCGAACGCAGTGATACTCCATGGTATCCGAGTATGCGTCTTTTTCGACAGAGACAATTGCATGATTGGGAAGGAGTCTTTGAGCAGATAACAGAATCTCTGACCAAGTTCAGGGAAAACAACATAAATTTAAAAGATAATAAACTCAACACTAATTACACACTCACAAGGAACCAGTAAGAGAATCTTATCCAAATAGAGAAATATAAAATGTCAACAAAAGAAGCAAATTTAAATCCTGAAATCCTCAACCATGACTCCACAGTGGATCACACCATGGAAGAAAAACAGCACAAACTGGCAAGTATGTTTCGAGAAGCTATCAGGCTTCACCAGACAGGAAACCTTGCCGATGCCTCAATTTTCTACAACAGAATACTGGAAGAACAACCAGATAATTTTGACACAATCTCTCTCCTTGGCACTTTAAATATTCAATCAGGAAATCTCGATGAGGCATGCTTATTACTCAGAAAGGCAATTGTACTTAAACCTGACAGCGCAATAACACACGGCAACCTTGGGTCTGCGCTTCAAGCGTCAGGAAAATTTGAGGAGGCAATGCATTGTTACAAGAGAGCAATCGAACTCAAGCCAGACTATGAGGAAGCGTATTATAATCTTGCCAGTACGCTTCAAGCGTGCAACATGTTTGACGAGGCTATAGTAGTCTATAAGCTCGCTATTAATCTAAATCCAAATAATACTGAGATTCATAACAACCTTGGTAACGCGCTTAGAAGAAGCGGAAAACCAGACGAAGCTCTTAATAGTTACAAACAGGCAGCAATGCTCAAACCAGACAACGCGGAGATACTCTGCAATCTTGGCGCAGCATTTCAGGAACTTGACAATTTAGAAGATGCAATAATAAACTATAAGAGAGCAATCTCACTCACACCAGACAATGCTAAGGCACACAACAATCTGGGAATCGCGTTAAAAAAACAAGGTAGACTGGAAGAGTCTGTTGAAAACTATAATCGAGCAATAGAGCTGAAACATGATTACGCAGAAGCGTACAACAATCTTGGCATCACCCTTCTATCATTAGACAAAATCGATGAAGCAATTAAAAATCATAGAAAAGCAATCATGCTCATCCCTCTCTATGCCGAAGCGCATTACAACCTTGGCATTGCACTAAGAAAGCTGCAAAAACTCGATGAAGCATCTTCGTGTTATAGACGGGCTATTGCAATCAAGGCTGATTATGTTGAGGCTCTTAATAATCTAGGTAGCACGCGTGAAGAACAAGGTATGTTCACAGAAGCAGTTACATGCTATAGCCGCGCGATAGAGCTGAAGCCGGATTACGTTGATGCGCACTTCAACAGATCTCTATTATCACTGTTAACAGGAAACTTTAAAGATGGTTGGAATGAATATGAATGGAGATTTCGGATAAAGGGCCATGTCCACAGAATCTTCCATAAACCCATGTGGGATGGTTCTCCTCTTAATGGCAAGACTATCCTTGTACATACAGAACAAGGATATGGTGACAATATTCAATTTATACGCTATCTGCCTATGATACAGGCACAAGGGGGTCGAGTAATATTCGAATGTCTGCCAATACTCGTCCATTTATTAAAAGAGTGTAAAGGTATAGATAAAATTATATCAAAAGATCCTTCTGGAGACTTAACGGAGCAATTTGACGTTCATATCCCCCTCTTAAGTATTCCTGGTGTATTCAATACCGAAGTTGATACTATACCCTCAGATGGACCATATATTGTTTCTGATTCCACACGTATAGCAGAATGGAAAGATCGACTCAAAGTCCATGACAAATCATATAAAATTGGATTAGTTTGGGCAAGCAGTCCTGATAACAGAGAGTTATACCATAAGAAATCATGTAAGCTTAAACATTTTGAGCCTGCTTTAAATATCCATGGATTGTCTTTCTATAGCCTTCAAAAAGGACCTGTATCTACTGAAATCGATAGCCTTAACAAGGGCACAAAAATAATCAATCTGGATAGTGAATTAAATGATTTTACAGATACAGCCGCCGCAATCAGCAATCTGGATCTGGTAATTTCCGTAGATACGTCAGTTGCACATTTAGCGGGAGCTATCGGCAAGCCGGTATGGTTACTATTATCTTTTGTACCTGATTGGAGATGGCTGCT